>NZ_JAUORR010000060.1:0-3290 GCF_030547945.1 Photobacterium sp. 1_MG-2023
ACTACATGGAAAGCTTTAGTTGCAGCTAAAGCCTGGGTCTCACTTTACCCAAATTCGTGGGTTATTATCCATACAAACAATTTAAGAGTGATTCAGCACGCTTGGCATTTTTGGTTTGGATTTAGTTCAGAGTTTACGGAGGTCAAATTAAGTGCTGTGGGCGCGTGCTTCACACCTTAATTGGGCGTTATATCACTACACGGATAATTTAGATAAGGAACCCAATTGAAAAAGATCAATCCATTCAAACCACATAGCCCAGTGCCAACAGCTATGTTTGCAGGGCGCCTTGGCGAAATTGATACTTTTGAAACAGCTTTATTTCAAACAAAAAGTGGTAATCCAAGTAATCTCCTGATAACTGGAGAAAGAGGCATTGGTAAATCATCTTTGTTGACTCTGTTTAAGCCATTAGCAAATGGTGAAATTAAGTCGCCAGATTATGAAAACTTCAACTTCATTACTTTAAATGCAATTATTTCTAATGGTACAAATTTAGTAACCTTTATTAAGTTGATACAGCGAAACTTACAAAGAGAACTGGGAAAAGAAGAAATATTTCGCAAGATAATGGGGAGCACTTGGGATTTTGTTCAGAGAATAAAAGTTATGGACTCAGGCATTGAAAAGTCTGTCCAAACAAGTGATCCCGACTTAGTTATTGATGATTTTTCCTACTCTTTAGCTGAAACATGCAACAGAGTTTGTGACCCAGACAAGGGGAACAAAGCTAAAGATGGAATAGTTATCTTTATAGATGAAGCAGATAATGCATGTGAAGATTTGCAAATCGGCTATCTATTAAAAGCCACTACAGAGTTGTTACAACAACATGGTTGCAGCAAAGTAATGTTTGTTGTCGCAGGCCTAAATGAAGTCATTGAAAAACTATCTAGATCTCACGAATCTTCTTTGCGTATATTCACGCAAATAAAAGTGAAAGAGCTAAGGCCTGAAGATCGTCACTACGTTGTCGATAGAGGGATCGAAGAAGGCAATAGGTTGAATGACGATCAGACAACTGTATCTGTCGATGCAAAAAATCATATATCAACATTGTCTGAAGGGTATCCACACTTTATTCAGCAGTTTGCATATTCTGCTTTTGAAGCAAATACAGATGGAGAAATTTCTGCTGATGATGTCTTAAATGGTGCATTCGATCCAGGGGGGCAATTGATGCTATTGGGTCTCGTTATTATGCAGCTCAATATCATGAGCAGATTAAATCTGATGAGTATCGAGAAGTTCTATCAATAATGGCAGAGAGTCTTAACTCATGGATTAAAAAGAGTGAGATTAGAGAGAAGTTCACCGGAAAAGATCAAACCCTAACAGACGCATTGCAAGCTTTAACTAATCGAAAGATTATACTTAGAAATCCCTCAAAGATAGGCGAATACAGGTTGCAGCAACGAGGGTTTGCATTGTGGATTAAAATGTTTGGCGAACGGAAAAAATGATATAACAAGCGCATGTTGTCGGACTGGTTTTCCGCTTCGCTCCAAACCAGACGCAAATGCGGGCGTTAAATGCTAGGAGGCAAAATGAGAACAACGGTAATTCAGCAATTGATCGCCAGATCTCGTGGTGTGCAAGAGGCAAATAAGTTTCAATATTTCAATTTAGATTCACCTCAGCCGTTAATTGAAACAGCCAAAGATATTATGTCTACCGTACAGCCGAGTTTTGGTGCATGTGCCATGTTGAGTGCAGCATGGGCTGGCATGTTAAATGATCACTATGATATACCTGCGATTGTTGTTGCTGGAGACCTAAAAATTGAAGGTAAGCGCATTTTCAAGTGTAAGAAAAATATACCGGTCAGCGGAAACACAGAAAAATTGTTAAATCAAAAGTGGGATGGTCATTGTTGGATAGAAATAGATGGCTTTATCGGTGATCTGTCAATATTTAGAACTGCATATTCGTTAGAACATACAAGTGTGTTGAGACAGTTTATTGAATCAAATTTTGGTCTAGGGCGTGGGGCAATGCTTTCTCCAGTTGAAGATATACCTCAAGGAATGCAGTACATTCCTAAATTCGTGTTAGACGATACTCAGGTTAATGGGCTTATTGCTGGTTTAGGTTATCAACTTGAACAAGGCATTTAACAAGTGCTTCCAGTCTGACCCCAAACACTGCGCGGTTTTGGTGTTAACTCGCTGCGCTCAAATAATAACACAAACCCTGCTTCGTGTTCGGGGTAGCTGAAGCTGGCGTTAGCTAGTAAAAGGAGTATTTCAGTGATTAAACGTAAAAGAGGCTTTTTTCGAGCGGTAACTCTATATGATATTGCAGTCGATGCTCGTGATCGCACAGAAGAACACCCAGAACAAGCTCTAGTTAGTTTGATATTTGCATTCAATGCATTGGAGGCATTTATTAATGAGACTGTTACTTGTTGCAAGGTGACAATGGGGGGCCGATTCGCAGAGCATGAGAAAACATTTTTCTCTGTGATGAACGAGCTTCAAAAAAATAAAGGATCTACTCAAAACAAATTTGAACTCGGGAAGTTGATATTAAGTGGCTCTGGTTCGGAGCGTGATAAAGCACCTTACCAAGACTTCAGGGCAGGATCGCACTTTGTTAATTGACTGAACTTTTACGAATCTGCGCGATCTGATCATATAAGTTTAGTATTATATCGACCTGTCATGACCCTATTTGATCACTTAGCCCTCGTGGAAGAAAATCGTTCTCATATTAACCAACGCCATAACCTTGTTGATGTCATGTTTCTTATTTTATCCGCTATATCAACAGGTGCTGAAGGATGGCAAGACATTGAAAGATTTGGAGATTTAAAGCTTGATTGGCTGCGTCAGTATCGTGCATTCAAGCATGGAATTCCCCGCAGACATACGATTGCTCGTATTGTTGAAAGTGTTGATTGTCAAAGCCTTATGCTTGCTTTGCTGAGCTGGGTGAATCAAATGAGGGAGCGTAAACAGCAACCTTTGATTGCCTTAGATGGTAAGGCATTGAGAGGCTCTTACCATAAAAACCCAGATGATGCATTGCACTCTGTAGCTGCTTATGATGTTGATAATGGCCTATTCCTTTATCAAGAAATGACTGAAGGCAAAGGTTGTGAAATTGCAGCTGTGCGTGAAGTCTTGAATGTTCTGAATATTACTGACGCAGTGATTACTCTTGATGCCTTACACTGTCAACGCGATACATTACAGTTACTTACAAGTCGAAGCGCAGATTATGTCGTCCAAGTAAAGGCTAATCAAAAATTACTAAACCATGCTGTCAAAGAGCAATTTGCACAGGCA
>NZ_JAUORR010000061.1:0-3182 GCF_030547945.1 Photobacterium sp. 1_MG-2023
GTTGTTGATCTTGCCGGATCAATCAACAGGTTACACCGCAACCCTTTCTTCGCATACACCAGAAATCATCATAGCTCCAGTTTCTGAGCCAATCAGCGTAACATTATAAGGCGCATAGTCTCCGTGACAGATAACCTCGATTGGCTCTCGACTGGGAAGCATCCACTTTAGTGATTCGTTCGAATGTTTTGATAGAAACGAACTGGATGCATCATGAAATAAGCGAAGGAGCTTAGCCGCAGATGTCAGGGCTTCAGTCGTAGCAATATGACCTTCCAGCGGATAATTGAAAACCTCACCGTCAACATAAGACAAAATTTCATTCCCTTTGTCATCGAAACCATATGGCTGAGGGGCTGCATAAAAGCCATTTTCAGCAATATGTGACAATAAACAATGTACTGTTTCAGACCACTTGCTACGGGGTCGATAAATCTTATTTTCTGAACGAAAAATCTGACCTTCTCGCCCACCATGAAGCTCTTCCATAGATATCCTTATGTGAAATTGATTTGTGCTTATCACGCCAACTTAAGGGGCTGGAAACGCGACACCTTGATAGTCAATCTTGAGGCGTTTGTGATATGTAACGACCCAGATAATTTTTGATGAAATTTACATCAGCACTATAGAAGTCACTCTGTGGAATTTGGGATACCTCAAACCAATAAAAAGTTTGTTGTCGGCAAGGATCGATTTCCTTAGGCTCTGCGTCCATCGTAGCGCCGAAAACAACATAATGAATATCGCCGCCATTCTCATTGATGGACTTATAAGTGCAAAGGGTCTTTAAATTAGTCAGACCCGTCTCCTCCCAGAGTTCACGAATAGCAGCTTGCTCTCCTGACTCACCGACGTCCATAGAACCACCTGGAAACTCAAAAACCATCCCCGCATTTTTCCTGAACCGTTTTTGTACCAAAACAAAGCCATCCCTTATTACGACAGCCATCGCTAGATGATTCATATACAGTTCTCTTTACTGAGTTGCAAATAACACCACGTAAAGTGGTGAGCCAGGCTACCTATCGCAACCTAAGTCGTTGTATTTTAAAAACTAAAACCGATTTTGACCGGAATCGCCGACCGTTGTGAATCCGTCTTGAACGCTTTGTATGGATAATAACCCACGAATTTGGGTAAAGTGAGACCCAGGCTTTAGCTGCAACTAAAGCTTTCCATGTAGTAGTTCGATTAAACGCTGGCTCCTCTGTCGAGAGACCGATAACAAACACGAACACTACATGGGACTCCAAGCACAAACCTCGAATAGTCGACTGGGTCTCGAACCCGCATTTCGCAATGCAGAGTTAGCTTATTATGATTAAGTCAACAGTTCAAAATATAAACATAGGCGTCGATACCGGAAAATCTCAACTCGATATCTACGTGCGGCCTCTTGATATCTTTTTCTCAGTTTCCAACGACGATAAAGGCATCAAACAAGCTATCAAAACCATTCAACAACATTCACCACAACGCATCGCTGTGGAAGCCACCGGCCGGTTGGAAATGCCTTTTATTTTGGCCTGCGCCGAGGCTGCTCTGCCTTACGTGATTGCCAATCCCATTCACGTAAAACGCTTTGCCGGCGCTATTGGGCAACGAGCCAAAACGGACAAGCTCGATGCCAAACTCATCGCCCACTATGCTGAGGCAATCAAACCAACGCTAACCCAACTCAAACCAGAGAGCATGCGGTTGATGGCGGACTTAGTGATTCGTAGAAATCAGCTACTTTCCATGCAAACCATGGAAAAGAACCGGCTCCAAATCATGCCCAAACACCTGGCAATGACTATCAAACCCATTCTGACAGCATTCAAAAATCAGATCGAGAAAATAGAAAATAAGCTCATTCAACTGATCAAAAGCTGTCCTGAATATCAGGCTAAAAATGACATATTGCAAAGCATGCCGGGGATCGGAAAAATCGCCGCAGCTTCTTTGATTAGCAACCTTCCTGAACTCGGCTATATCACCAACAAACAAGCTGCCGCGTTGGTCGGCGTGGCTCCGATGAACCGGGAAAGTGGCCGATATAAGGGGCTCAGGAAAATACAAGGTGGTCGAGCTCAGGTCAGGACCGTTTTGTATATGGCGATGATGTCGGCCATGCAATGTAATCCGGTATTCAAGAGCACCTATCAGCGACTTCTGGCTGAAGGAAAACCGAAAAAAGTAGCCATCATTGCCTGTGTCAGGAAGATGGTTGTTATCCTCAATGCGATGCTCCGTGATGGCGTCAGGTGGGCAGAAAAAACAGCATGAAATTAATTATTGACGCCATAGTCGTTCGTTATGCACCTGAATTTATTTTGAAAATATAAAGCTTTTTCATGCGTTCTCGAACATCTAAAACGTAGGCCGCGTTGCACTGAGCACCTTTACAATGTGCAGGGTGTTCATCGTCAGATCCCCTTTGATTTACTAAGCAAACTGCAAGCACTGGATGACCACATACAAAGCAATTAAAAGCGACATTGTTTCCATGACTATCTGCATTGAGAATTTCACCATCCTCACCAAACACATCAAAGCCTGTAATCTTCATACGATCCTGTTACCTATTTCGACTGACACAAAATGCCCTGTTAAGGGGTGAACTACACAATACCGATGCCTCCGAAATTCACCTTAAATACATAAACCAATGCATAGTAAAAAATACAACGCGTTGCGAATCCCTCTTGAACAGTTGGTTATGTTTCTAGCTCACATTTGACGGCTAGGACTTCAGCCTCTGCGAGATCGTAAAACTTTCGCTTTGCCGTGGCTGCAACTGGGTTGTGTAGCTTCCTGATATTGTTCAATTTCCATGCTAACCAACCCTCTTCAAACGCCGACTCTTCACAACCTGAAAACTTGCAATCTGCTTTGTTCCAAGGTGCGCAGGAAACGATATCAATGATAGCGACAATTTGACCCTCAGAATCCTCTTCCCCATCCTTTGTTAACCTTGTATTATTTTGTACCAGCGCTACGTTTAGCATTGGGAGCCGTTCTGGCATCCAAGATCTGATTTCCAATGATTTAGTTTCATTGGCGATCATGGTTCCCCATGGTTCAACGACGGATAAAGCTTTCAAATTTTCCTCCATGAAACATAACGAATGACATGGACTCCCCCTCATCAGGCTCTGCCACACTAGGTAAGTCTGACTACGAAATTACCGGAGGCC
>NZ_JAUORR010000062.1:0-2864 GCF_030547945.1 Photobacterium sp. 1_MG-2023
GTGGCCTCCGGTAATTTCGTAGTCAGACTTACCTAGTGTGGCAGAGCCTGATGAGGGGGAGTCCATGTCATTCGTTAGAGAGCAAAGCAAATTTTGAGTCTAGGCGTAGCATGATAACAAAACTTAATAATTCGAATGAAGAAGTTGCAACTCAGATTTTTACAGTTTTTCAAAATTCTTATAAAATAGAAGCTCAACTTATTGGGACTCTTGATTTTCCTCCCTTATTACGGAGTGCTAAAGATATAGAGGACTCAAAAACACAGTTTTATGGCTTTATTGAAGACAATTGTCTTGCTGGAGTTATAGAGGTTGCCTTAAATGGTAAACACCTAGAAATTGATAGTTTAACTGTTGACCCTAATTATTTTAGAAAAGGTATCGCAACCAAATTAATTAACTATGCTCTAGAGGCTTTTAAGTTTTCTGCAGCAATTGTAGAAACAGCTGTTGTTAATTTACCTGCAATAAACTTATATAAGAGGCATGGTTTTGTTGAATTTAAAAGATGGACGCCATCTCACGGTATTGAAAAACTAGCATTGTCGGTGAGTTGCTCTCTAACAAGAAAATAAACAAGGATACGTAACAGTTGGCTACGTTTCGCTTCGCTACACAATTTTAGCCAACCATTACTTAGCCTGTTATTTGGGCGTTATATTTCAATTCAACTAAGGAAAGTACTATGAGCATCAAAGATACAATTCATTCTGCAGGACAGAACCTTCATACAATCATGATTACGGCTAGAGAAAAAGATGGATCTGTCGAAACAAGAGAGGCAGAGCCATATAGCTATCGTGTCACAGCCGGAACTGAAAAGTTTTTCTGCTATGACATAAATAAGGGGGGCACAAGAAATCTATTTGTTTCAAACATCATATCTGTTGAAGAAACTCAAAATTCCTTTACGCCAAGATGGGATGTTGAGATTTAACTGGAAAAATATAACAAGCGCAGGCAATCTGACCGTCAAAACTGTCACGTCTTTTGTTCCAAAAGTCGCGCCATTTTTGCCGGCAGTTGCTGCGGGCGTTAAAGCGCATGATGCACTAAAGCTAGTTGCACATACCTCTTTGCTCAAATAGAATGACGTTCATTGAAATGAGGGTTCTATGAATCGTAAAAGTAAAACTAGATTACTGTCTTCAATCGCTATCTTTATCAGTGGTTATACACCACTGTTTCTCATTATGATTATCAAAGACATTAAAGAGGTTGTTTGGTTTGAGCATACTTTTGAAAGTGCGGTTTTTGGGTTCAGTAAAATTAAAATCCCATACTGGTTTGAATTCAAAAATATAGAAATAGTTCTGTCATTATTGCTTTTATCTATCTTTAGCTTAGCTCTTCTTGCATACGTTCTTAGAAATGTAACGAAACGACCATTTACAATTAAAGTAATAAGTGCCAAAAGTCGATCTAGTGAAGTAGTTAACTATACAATTCCATACATGATTTCTTTTGTCGCTTTTGACCTTAGTCAGTGGCAAGACATATTTTCTCTATTTTTGTTTTTGTCTGTTCTGTGCTTGTTGTCAGTCCGTAGCCAAAGTGTGTTTATTAATCCTATTTTAGCTGCACTTGGTTACGGCTTATATGACTGCAAATATGATGAATCAGGAAATGAGAAGGAATGTGTCATGTTGTCGAAGCATGACCTACTGCCAGATAATGGTGTAAAATACGTGAAGCTTAATAACTATATGGGAATAATCTCTAATAAAGGTGTTTAAATGCAAGATAAGTTGCGAGTTTTAGATAGCATCCGAAATATCGATTTCGATGCGCTTGATGTACGGTTATGGGTTATCAAAAAAAGTACTAACTCGGGTCAGCACTCTTATAGAGCATTAAACGCATCTATTGATGGCTTAGATGACGACCTAATTTCAACCTTACGCAAGTTCTTTTGGGGTTTGGAAAATCATATCGATCCGATTAGAGAATTGTCAGCTTATTCTGCACTCACTGTAGACACAGATGAAGACAGAGCTCTCGTTCACTCTGTCGAAGACACAGATTTCTCAACTGTCATTGCAAAAATCCGTTTGGGTGCAGATAACGACCCTGTAACGGATATTCGACAGTTTCACAACGCTTGGGCATTGGTTGTAGAGTTTAATCTAAATACTCATCAGTTTTATGCATTTTCCAAAGTTAAAGGCGGTTGGAACCTTAAAAGGGCTTCAACGTTGTCTAGTTGGACGTTTTCAGATGGTGACTTTAAAAAGGTAGAAGTTCGTAACACTTTTTCTTTTCGTGATTATTTTGATTTTGTTGCCTACGGGCAAGATGTTTTCATTCGTGACAAAGCGAACTACGAGTTAGGCTTAAACATTCGTGAAGGTCTTGAGGCAAAAAGAGATATTTTAGTTGACGCTCTTGAGGCAAATGGAATTATCACTTCGGTCGATGATTTGAAAGTTGCTATTGGTACAAACAAGACTTTGCTACGCCGTTTAGTCTCTGCTGAAGAAACTCGTTATTTTGAAGATCAGCAGTTCATCGAAGATATGAAAAATATCATTGCAGAACATGAATGGGAGATAGGTGTGGATGGTGATGGAAAGTTTGTAGTTGATGAAAACAATATTGACCTATTCCTCAAGTTAATTAATGACAAGCGTTTTATATCTTTAATCAAAAAACAAATGGTTGACGCTGATAGAGTTGAAATCGTAGAAACTGTGAACAAATCGGGTTAGCGCTTTAACAAACGACTATGGCGTCAATAATTAATTCCATGCTGTTTTTTCTGCCCACCTGACGCCATCACGGAGCATTGCATTGAGGATAACAACCATCTTCCTGACACAGGCAATGATGGCTACTTTTTTCGGTTTTCCTTCAGCCAGAAGTCG
>NZ_JAUORR010000063.1:0-2609 GCF_030547945.1 Photobacterium sp. 1_MG-2023
TAATACTAAACTTATATGATCAGATCGCGCAGATTCGTAAAAGTTCAGTCAATTAACAAAGTGCGATCCTGCCCTGATTGAGTCGTTGACTAACAATTTTTGAATAAAGTCCTCTATTGCATTTAAAGTGAAATCTGTACCTAAACCATAAAACAGTTCCAAAATTAAGCTAATATTAGAGTAATTTTCAGCATATTCATCACCTAGATCTTTCAACCTACTAGTGCTGTACCTTTTTGATGCATCATTTAAGTCTTGTATTGTTATTTTATCATTACCATGATTGATCGCAGAATCAATGGCATAACTAGTTAGCATTACAACATCACGTGGCCTATGCTGACATAAATTCATTACCATAGAAATAGACTCATCAGGGTTGCTATCTTCAAAAAAGTAACTCCAAGCATCGCCGCCTAATTTCGGTTTAGTATTGAATGGTTTTACCAAGCGTCTTTCAATAAGCTCAACCAACTTCGGTTTTGACCAATCAAGAAATACAACGGAAGTTTCAAGTCGCGAAAATTCATTATCCAATCTTCTTATTCGGTCATAAATATTTTCTCTTATGAAAATATAAGGCTTTATACAATTAGTTGAAGCTGTCAATCTAACAGTCGCGTGCATAAGTGCCATTAAACAGATTATAGCAGAATTAGAACCATCCCAAGATTCATCAAGCCTATCGATCAACAATACAAATTCATAATTTGCATCTTTAGCAATATCATTAACTTCCGAAGTAAGAGTTTTACTTCTCTTAATTTGTCTGAGACAAAGCTTTTGGTTTTCTTTACTATACGCTTCAAAAATCTCATCTGTCAGGTTAAGAATTCTATCATCAAAGTCACAATCTACTATTAGCCCTCGTTCACGCTTAATAAATTCATATCTTCGATCGAAATTAAATAATCCTCGGTGATGCCATTCCTTTATTACCTCATCTAGTAAAGCTCTTTCCATTGAATGCATTAAAGATTTAAAAGGACGTTGCTTTGTATCAACAAATTCCTCATATTCAAGCGGCAATTGAAGAAGGTCGAATATTTGTGGTGTTATGTGAATAGTTCTTTTGTTACGTCTTTGAATCTCATAAGTAAGTGCAGTTTTTCCAGCACCTCGTCGACCAACAAAAAAACAATTATAATGACCTGTACTCATGGATGAAAGAGTAGCTGGAGTGCGTACAAATAGCTCGGGATCATCTCGTATAATGTCATATTCCGCAAATGCTTTTCCTACTTGTACTCTTTGGAGAGCATCTCTGGGCAGTTGTATCTTATTCATCTAGCATCCATACTCATTAGAATTAATATTAACTGTTTACTTTAATTTCACATCAGTCAACTTTTTAACGTCAAAAATGAAAGATATAAACATCTTTCATCGTTTTCAGGTCTACACCGAGACGATGATTTTTCATTTTCACCAACTACCTACTTCATATTCGCATTAGATTTTGTATCGAAAATTCACATTAACCTACAATTAATGAGCCTTGGTACTCACAAGAAAAGGGGCATCAGCGTGCTATTTAGCTCAGCAACCCATTCAGTTACTCTACCGCACTCACGTTCACAAAGTTACGTGCTTCCTCATCTACCCAGCATAGCTGCATACAGAACTGTACAAACAGTGCAATCACGTAGATGTGCGCTCATTAACAGAATTATGGGAAAACGAAGTGATTTAAACTCTGTTAAGTTGTGGCTCCAACAAACTTTGAGGCAATAACAAGTTTCGAGCTAAACCATTTCCCCAACCCCAGAGAAAAATTCAGGACGAATTTTTAGGTTGTCGGCGTCGGGAACGCCTACAGCCGGCCCGGACCACACCAAAGAACCAAAAGGCATTTCTGGGTACTCTTTGGGCCAACAAAGCCTATCTGGCGCGCATCAGAAAATGTTGAGATTGGCACTGAACGCAAGCGCGACATACCAGACAGACTCGAATAGAACACTGCGCACATTTAGGATCCGAGCATCAACGTCACTGGATTCCCGCCTTCGCGGGAATGACATAAGTAGTTGATTTTAATTAAAATATAACCCCAGAAGACAAGGTTCGAAAAAGTCATCTGCCTAGGGAAAAATTCAGGACGAATTTTTAGGTTGTCGGCGTCGGGAACGCCTACAACCGGCCCGGACCACACCAAAGAAACAAAAGGCATTTCTGGATACACTTTGGGCCAGCAAAGCCTATCTGGCGCGCATAAGAAATGTTGAGATTGGCACTGAACGCAAGCGCGACATACCAGACAGACTCGAATAGAACACTGCGCACATTTAGGATCCGAGCATCAACGTCACTGGATTCCCGCCTTCGCAGGAATGACATAAGTAGTTGATTTTAATTAAAATATAACCCCAGAAGACAAGGTTAAAAAAGTCATCTGCCTAGGGAAAAATTCAGGACGAATTTTTAGGTTGTCGGCGTCGGGAACGCCTACAACCGCCCCGGACCACACCAAAGAAACAAAAGGCATTTCTGGATACGCTTTGGGCCAGCAAAGCCTATCTGGCGCGCATCAGAAAATGTTGAGATTGGCACTGAACGCAAGCGCGACATACCAGACAGACTCGAATAGAACACTGCGCACATTTAGGATC
>NZ_JAUORR010000064.1:0-2403 GCF_030547945.1 Photobacterium sp. 1_MG-2023
GGGGTGACTGCGTACCTTTTGTATAATGGGTCAGCGACTTAATTTCAGTAGCAAGGTTAACCATCTAGGGGAGCCGTAGGGAAACCGAGTCTTAACTGGGCGTACAGTTGCTGGGATTAGACCCGAAACCAGGTGATCTAGCCATGGGCAGGTTGAAGGTGAGGTAACACTTACTGGAGGACCGAACCGACTAATGTTGAAAAATTAGCGGATGACTTGTGGCTAGGGGTGAAAGGCCAATCAAACCTGGAGATAGCTGGTTCTCCCCGAAAGCTATTTAGGTAGCGCCTCGGACGAATACTACTGGGGGTAGAGCACTGTTAAGGCTAGGGGGTCATCCCGACTTACCAACCCTTTGCAAACTCCGAATACCAGTAAGTACTATCCGGGAGACACACGGCGGGTGCTAACGTCCGTCGTGGAGAGGGAAACAACCCAGACCGCCAGCTAAGGTCCCAAAGTATCACTAAGTGGGAAACGATGTGGGAAGGCTCAGACAGCCAGGATGTTGGCTTAGAAGCAGCCATCATTTAAAGAAAGCGTAATAGCTCACTGGTCGAGTCGGCCTGCGCGGAAGATTTAACGGGGCTAAGTGATACACCGAAGCTGCGGCAATGCGATTTATCGTATTGGGTAGGGGAGCGTTCTGTAAGCGGCTGAAGGTGTGCTGTAAGGCATGCTGGACGTATCAGAAGTGCGAATGCTGACATGAGTAACGATAATGGGGGTGAAAAACCTCCACGCCGGAAGACCAAGGGTTCCTGTCCAACGTTAATCGGGGCAGGGTGAGTCGACCCCTAAGGCGAGGCCGAAAGGCGTAGTCGATGGGAAACGGGTTAATATTCCCGTACTGCTTACTATTGCGATGGGGGGACGGAGAAGGCTAGGTGGGCCGGGCGACGGTTGTCCCGGTTCAAGGGTGTAGGCTGATGGTTTAGGCAAATCCGGACCATCTTTAAGGCTGAGACCCGATGTCGAGCCACCACGGTGGTGAAGTCATTGATGCCATGCTTCCGGGAAAAGCCTCTAAGCTTCAGATAGTAAGGAATCGTACCCCAAACCGACACAGGTGGTCGGGTAGAGAATACCAAGGCGCTTGAGAGAACTCGGGTGAAGGAACTAGGCAAAATGGTACCGTAACTTCGGGAGAAGGTACGCTGCCGGCGGTGAAGAGACTTGCTCTTGGAGCTGCTGGCAGTCGCAGATACCAGGTGGCTGCAACTGTTTATTAAAAACACAGCACTGTGCAAAATCGAAAGATGACGTATACGGTGTGACGCCTGCCCGGTGCCGGAAGGTTAATTGATGGGGTTATCTTCGGAGAAGCTCTTGATCGAAGCCCCGGTAAACGGCGGCCGTAACTATAACGGTCCTAAGGTAGCGAAATTCCTTGTCGGGTAAGTTCCGACCTGCACGAATGGCGTAATGATGGCCACGCTGTCTCCACCCGAGACTCAGTGAAATTGAAATCGCAGTGAAGATGCTGCGTCCCCGCGGCTAGACGGAAAGACCCCGTGAACCTTTACTACAGCTTGGCACTGAACATTGACCCTACATGTGTAGGATAGGTGGGAGGCTTCGAAGCAGGTACGCCAGTATCTGTGGAGCCGTCCTTGAAATACCACCCTTGTCGTGTTGATGTTCTAACGTCGCCCCGTTATCCGGGGTGCGGACAGTGCCTGGTGGGTAGTTTGACTGGGGCGGTCTCCTCCCAAAGCGTAACGGAGGAGCACGAAGGTGGGCTAATCACGGTCGGACATCGTGAGGTTAGTGCAATGGCATAAGCCCGCTTAACTGCGAGAATGACGGTTCGAGCAGGTGCGAAAGCAGGTCATAGTGATCCGGTGGTTCTGAATGGAAGGGCCATCGCTCAACGGATAAAAGGTACTCCGGGGATAACAGGCTGATACCGCCCAAGAGTTCATATCGACGGCGGTGTTTGGCACCTCGATGTCGGCTCATCACATCCTGGGGCTGAAGTCGGTCCCAAGGGTATGGCTGTTCGCCATTTAAAGTGGTACGCGAGCTGGGTTTAGAACGTCGTGAGACAGTTCGGTCCCTATCTGCCGTGGGCGCTGGATGATTGAAGGGAGTTGCTCCTAGTACGAGAGGACCGGAGTGAACGAACCGCTGGTGTTCGGGTTGTGTCGCCAGACGCATTGCCCGGTAGCTAAGTTCGGAACAGATAACCGCTGAAAGCATCTAAGCGGGAAGCTGGCCCTGAGATGAGTCATCCCTGAGACTTTAAGTCTCCTGAAGGGCTGTTCGAGACTAGAACGTTGATAGGCAGGGTGTGTAAGCGTTGTGAGGCGCTCAGCTAACCTGTACTAATTGCCCGTGAGGCTTAACCATACAACACCCAAAGGGTTTGAAGTACGGACTCTATAAGCACTTGAATGATGT
>NZ_JAUORR010000065.1:0-2174 GCF_030547945.1 Photobacterium sp. 1_MG-2023
CCGACGTGGTATCTGTGTGCGGTCAATTCGATGAATGATGCGAAGTATTTATCGGATGCGAAATCCGTTCCCGTGGCGGACATTGCGGCCTTGCGCTCGGCCAAAATGAACAAGCTGGAAATCAACAAGCCGATCGCGGATTTCATTCACGTCGAGGACGGGGTGGGGAACTACCGCAAGGGTGCGCTGAACTGCCAGACAGGCCGGAAAGTTTCCCTGACCTACCGGAAAAACAGCCAAAAATCTGCGTGACCTAACTCACATCTAAACCTATAGGTTAAACGCCCAACCTATAGGTTTCTCCTCATTTCCAACTCTGCCGAAAGTCGTTTTCATAGCCCTGCCATTACGGCGATATCTTCCAAACACACAAAGGAACGCTATGAAAAAAGAGCACAAAGTCATGCTGATCACAGTGGTGGTCACTTTGCTGATCATTGCAGTGATTAACAACGTGTCTTCCCTGAAGACGCTGAAAGAAACAATTTACGGTGACGGGTGGTTTTAATCATGAGTGTTGTAGCAGTAACGCCAGAAGCGCAGGCGCAAGCCATTGCCAATTACAAATACGAAGGGGTCAAGAAACTGAAGCTGTCGAGCTTCAGCGGCGTGACCTATAACGGCCGCTCAACGCTGACTGTACCCACAGGCCAGACGTTTGATGCGTTCATGTTTAACACCAATCTGCCCCTTGAACGGCTGGAAATCACGTTTCGCCTGAACAGTAACGCCTTTATCAGCGGTATTCCGGCGACCTTCTTCCAGACGCTGGAGCAGTACAAGCAGATGGACGTCCCCGCGGCCCTTGCGCCACAGGGTGAACAGGTCTTCATCGTGTCTTTTGCCGATCTGTCCCTGAAGCTGAAAGACGGCCAGCAACTGACCTCACTGGTCACCATGCTGGGCGAGTCCCTTCAGATTCAGGTCGATATCGGCGCGAAGCAGGACGGCGACCCGGAAATGCCGACCCTCGAAGTGATCGCAGAGGTGAACACCCCGCAGGCGGTGCGCATGTACCTGCCGCGTATCGAGCGCTTGCAGATTGATATGCCAGCGCAGGGCACCAACACCTTTAACACCATGCCAAACGACATGAAGCGCAGCATTCGCCGCATGCACTTCATGACTGATGCCATCGAAGAGCTGGAAATCAAGCGCGATGACAACGTGGCCTATGAGACCACCGCATGGCGTGAGCGTTACATGGCGAACCGCAACGATCTGATGTGGCAGCAGGACATGTTCCATCTGGACTTTCTGATGCGCGGTTTCATCCGCAACGAAATGTTCCCGACGGCGCGGGCCAAAGAGCTGCTGTTCACCTTCAAGACCAGCAAGCCCGCGGGCAGCGTGACGGTGATCACTGAGTATCTGGACGTAGAGCGCACCGCGGCACAGGTCAAGGGCTAAGGGGGCTGCATGCTGGATTGGCTCAATGATGCGATGGACAAGGGCAGCGAAATGTTGACCGGGGCGTGGGAAGACACGACGGACTATGCGGGGAACTGGTGGAATGACTACCTCGACAGCAAGCCGACCCCGAACAGCACGCAAGATCCGCAAGCCAATGAAACGGGCAACACGGCAAAAGTCACCCAGCAGCACCCCCAGGCGTTGTCATACGGCTGGATCATCGGCGGGGCGGTTGTCCTGCTGCTGGTCATCGTTTTGTTAATGCGGAGGTGATCGGATGCCATTAGTCCCTCTATTAATCGGCGGTGGTGTGTTGTGGGGCAGCGGTGCCCTTGTGGGCGGCTCCCTCGGCTATACCGCTGCTGACGGAACCAAGTATCTCAGTGCGGGTGTGGTGGCCGTGGGGGTCATTGTGCTGGTACTGGCCTTTATTTATTTTCGCAGGAAGGGGGCATTGTGAGCGGTGCATCTTCAGGAGGCGGGCTAGCCAGTCTGGCCGGAACCGCCGCCGGGGCCAGTATGGGCTTTCCCGGCATGGATTTGTCCGGGGCATTTGGTGCGCTGGAGTCGGTGAACGACAGCGGGCCGATGACCACGACCAATGGCCCGGTTGAAATGAACTTTGAGGCGGGGGGCGTGACCTTCGGGGCCAAGCCCACGAACTACACCCTGATTGTGGTCGCGATTGCCGCCATGGTGATGCTGTTTTTCTACATGAAGGGGCGCTGATATGGGTCTGCTCAGTTCGAAAAAGAGTACCA
>NZ_JAUORR010000066.1:0-2094 GCF_030547945.1 Photobacterium sp. 1_MG-2023
GTACAACGGCAACTCAATGCCGATCCTGTATTCAATAATTGGGAAGTTCAATATCAGACATGTAGTCGTATTTATAAGAAAATAATCAAAAAGGAATCGGCGATTTTAGAGTGGGAGGTCGACTATTGGGGACAATTTGGGAAATGGGGATTACCCACATTCGTGTTTTTTGTCTTCGCATTTATGCCATAGTTTACTTTATATTGGGTAGGTAGAGATACAGAAGAAATATATCAAATCGTATTTATGGGATTTTTGGTTTTACCATTACCAATTCTAATTATGGTACTTGGCGCCGAATGGTTCCCAACTCGCTACTACCAGAAAATCACGGCGTCTGGGTTTTATTCCTATGGCGTTAGACTTGGACGTGAACGACGTCAAAATATGGCTAAGTATTGCATGATTGGTGGTTTAATCATCGCGATCATCTTACTTTTTGTCGCGGGCCCAATGGTTTTTGTTGGGGCTGGCGCCGCCTCGCTCTCATTTTTAAAGTTAGGTTCAATACCAGAGCAAGAGCCTGAAGAAAGTGCTTGGCCCTGGTTGGGGGTTTATAGCCTGGTATTATTGAAGAAACCTTTTTTATATCACCTCTATAAGGTAGGGACACATGGTGGTAATGAATTGATTTTAACTAAAGATCAGCTGTCTCAAGTGCAAGAAATTCTGATACAATATGGTCAGCATGAAGTGGATATTTTGGATAAAGAGGAAGACGTATTTTATAATCGATGGTGGGATCACCAAGATACGATGCCATTTCGTAGAGTTGAAGCACCCAATCGTGACATGTCCACTTTAGATAGTAAAAGCTAAGTTGAATGACATATCTCCCTTCATCCTCTTAATTATATGAAGAAACAATCCGCCAATCACTGTATTGGCGGTTTTTTTATTTATCTGGGAAACTAAAGCAGGGATATGAATTGGTCAGATTATGAGTGAGTCAAATGGATAATTACAAACGTGTTTCATTTATTTATAAGAGTGTGAGAGGTAGAATCGATAATGATAATAATCTCAAAGGTTTTATAGATAAAGAAGAAGCGTGCAAAAATATTTATGCAGAAATTGTACAATGTGAACCAGCCATTATGGAATGGGAGGTTGATTATTGGGGGAGATGTGGTCAGTGGGGTATGCCTCTTTTCTGGTGTTTTATGATCATATTTTTACCTTTTAGCTTTATCATCCCTGTTACAGGTAATTTTTCTGAGAACTACCCTTATTTTATTTTTGCAGGATTAACAGTTTCATTTCCACTCGTCATTTTCATTCTAGCCGCAGAATGGTTTCCGGTTAGATACTACCAGAAGATCACTGCTACCGGTTTTTACTCCTATGGCGTGAAAGCAGGAAGTGAGCGACGAAAAAAAATGGCACAATACTGCATGATTGGTGGATTTACAATTGCTTTTATTTTGCTATTTGTTGCCGGACCTATGGTTTTTGCTGGGGCTGGCGCAGCCTCACTCTCATTTTTAAAATTAGGCTCTATTCCTGAAACCGAGCCAGAAGAAAGCGCATGGCCTTGGTTAGGTATATATTGTCTCCTAATAAAGAAACCTTTTCTATACAGGTTATATAAAGTACAGACTCAAGGTGATAACCATCTGATTTTGACATCTGATCAAATTGAAGAAGTTAAAAAGATTATAACAAGCTATAATTATCATGAGTTATCCGTGATATTTAAGGAAGAGGACTGGTTCCATGACCATTGGTGGAATGTTCGTGATAAAATGCCATTTTATGACGAAAATCAATAATTCCGGATGATTTGTTGGTTTGTTTTTTGAATTGATTTAATTTAATTTATCATGACTTGATTTTATTTTTAATTAATCCACCAATAACAATTGGTGGATGATTTTTCGAGTACATCTATAGAATAAATTAAGCAGAAACTTGAGCAGCCAGATTGTGAGTGAGTTGGATGGATAATTATAAAACTGCTTTATACAATTACAAAAAAGTTAGAAAAATTATTGATGATAATGTTGAACTTGATGATTATTCAGATAAAGAAAAAGAATGCATGAAGATTTATGCTGAAATCGTTAAGAGTGAACCTGCAATCATGGAGTGGGA
>NZ_JAUORR010000067.1:0-2054 GCF_030547945.1 Photobacterium sp. 1_MG-2023
ACCGGGATACGGGCAAAGTTCATGTGCCATGCGTGAACAGTCGGGTACTGCTCACCCGGTGCCGGGTCGGTCAGGCTAATGCGGATTTCCGGTGGCTGCTCCCGAATGGGTTGGGGGCGTGCGCTTCCGGAAGCCGCTAATTTTGAATGATTTCTCAATTGGGGCTGTGGGAAAGTTTACCCAATCAAACAATTCCCGCCAGATGGCGGGAATTCAGCATACGTTTATTTTCAAATCAATACTTAGCAATCAGTGCTTTAATGGCTGGGTCAATGCCCGCAATGATATCCATTGCTTCACGGACAGATTTTCCTCCGGGTGCGGCTGCATCCGGGTCGGCACCATGTTCTAAGAGAACTTTAACCACATCATATTGATATGGCTTGCCTCTAATTGCCATTCTCAAAGCACTTAAAGAATCTATCCCCCGGTGTTCAAGGGTCTCTTTTGCACCGTTTTCCAGTAAGAGCCGCATTGCCGGGACATTTCTTTGCCGCACGGCATAAATCAGCGGTGTATAGCCATAGCTATCAATTGCATTGACGTCCAATCCTTGCTCAATGAGAAATTGGATTGATTCTGCCGGGCATTGATCATCAGCCCGGGGGGTCATTAATGCCTTATGTAAGTACGTCCAATCTTCTTTGGGTGTTATTTCATAGATATCAAAGCCTGCATTAATCAGGATTTCTAACTCCTTAATATCTGCATCATCTAATGCTTCTAAAATTTCAAGTGCCATTATCATTTCCTATTTCTTAGAAATTTTCTCATATCTTTTTTAATTAATTCTAAATCATCATACCCCGGCTTCTCATTCCTGTGGCTCAAATTTGGCCCTTCTTCTTCGATCTGGAAGTAATCCGGGCGGGAGTTCACAAAATCATTCAGCTCTTCCTGAGTCATGCCCAACTCTTCGGCTGCACGCAGGATACGTCGGTTTTCTATTCTAAGTCTGTGTCTGAATTGATTTCTTTTAATACAATGTTTCTTCTCATCAATTTTGATGAAGTCAATAAGGTATATAAACCAGCACATGAAAATACTGGTTTATTTTTATGAAATTTCAGTAACCCTGAAAAAACTTAATGAATATTTCTAATATGTTGTTTGATAATGTATACATTTAACCTTATCTGAACCAGTATGATAAACCACTTGGAAATATTTTCCTTTAGCTATTAAAAATTTATCCCAAGAACCAACTCGCCCTAAAACAGGCACAACTTTTTCTGGCATAGATTCAGATGGGTAGCCAATTAGATCATATATTTCTTTTCGACTACTTATACCAGCCAATCCGCATTCGAAATATTCCGGATTATACGCAATAATTAACTTTAGCTTATTATCATTACTCGAAAATTGAAATTCCAAACCACGATCAAATAACTCTATATAAAACTCATCATTATAGCCATCAATTTTAGAAGGAACATTACCCCCAATTAAGGATGTAAAGCTCGAATCTTTGATCAGCTCTTCATAAGTTTTCCCTAAAAAATCGAAGTAATTATTCATCATCAATACCAACCATTTCGTTTGTTTATGGTATGTAATTCGTTACGGGCTTGCTCAAGCTCTTCTTTTGAGTAACCTTGCTCAGATAGACAAGTTTTGATGGCATCAAAATTTGAGTTTACAGCTTGCTCTAAATTATCGGCATCTTCAATCTGTTTTTTTGCTTGGTTACGTCCACCGTAAGTTTCACTACATTTTTTATGAATTTCATTAGGAATAGCAACAGCAGCTGCACTTTTAACAATTTCTGTTTTCTCTTCTTTAGACAGAGAGCGACCTACAAGCTTCTCTGCTGCTCGAATCAAAGCTGCTTTTGATGGTATATGATCAATATCTAGCCCATCCTTAGCGCTCCTCGGAGAAAGTTCGCCATATGTGCCTACTTCAAGAATTTTAACTCTATTGACAGCTTTCTTGAAAACAATATAAATCGGTGGTATCCCTGAGCCAATCGGAAACACCAGCACAGCGTCGCTCCAGTGCGTTTCTGCATCGGCCGGATAGGTTTCCACTGTTGGAAACCACTCATCCGC
>NZ_JAUORR010000068.1:0-1787 GCF_030547945.1 Photobacterium sp. 1_MG-2023
GAATATATGGTGCCGGGCAGTATCACGTTGATTGATAAGGTGCCGCTGACGATTAACGGTAAGCTGGACCGCCGGGCACTCCCTGCACCGGTGTGGGTGCGTGAAGACAGCTACCGGGCGCCGCGCAATGCCCTGGAAGTCCAGCTGTGTCAGGTGTGGCAGCAGGTCCTCGGGGTTGAGCGGGTCGGCATTGACGACAACTTCTTCCGGTTAGGGGGAGACTCGATTCAGGCGATTAAGCTGACGGCGGCCATGCGTGCCCGGCTGAATACAGATGTGCCGCTGGCGACACTCTTTGGTCAGCCAACAGTGGCGGGGTTAAGTGCACAGCTGAATGCTTTGTCGGAGATGATTGAGATCCCGGCGCTGGCATTAGAGAGCTATCCGTTGTCCTTTGCTCAGGAGCGGATGTTGTTTATTGAGGACTTTGAACAGGGAACGTCTACCTATCATATTCCACAGTTATTCCGATTAGAGAGTGATGCGGCTTTACCTGTACTGACGCAGGCGCTGAATATGGTGGTTGATCGCCATCCGGTTCTGAAAAGTGCCTATGGTTATGATGAGCAAGGGGTGGGGTATCAGCATGTTGTGGCTGATGCACTGGTTGTTTCAACTCAGGTTCTGGCTGACGATGCAGCACTGGAGGAGGCTGCTCGCACCGACATCACCACACCATTTGCCTTGCGGGAAGAAGCGGGCATGCGTGTGCATCACTACGTGGTGGATGGGGATTTGCATCAGGAAGCACAGCATTACCTGTTGATGCTCTGGCACCACATCGCAATGGACGGCTGGTCTGTTGAAGTCTTCTTCCGTGAGCTCAGCGAAGCCTATCAGGCGCTGCTGGAACATCGTGCCCCAAGCCTGCCCGAGCTGCCGATCAGTTACGGTGACTATGCGCACTGGCAGCGGAAATACCTGCTGGGGGCGGTACGGGAGCAACAGTTGTCTTACTGGCAGGATGCGCTTAGCGGCTATGAGACACTCAACCTGCCGACGGACAAGCCAAGGCCAGCCGCACTGGATTATGCAGGGCAGAACCTTTACTTCAGTCTGCCTGTCGAGGTCTCTACAGCGCTGAAATCGCTGGCCAAAGCACGGGGGACAACTCTGTATACGGTGCTGCTGAGTGCCTTCAGTGTCTTGTTGTCGAAGTACAGTCATCAGGAAGATATTTTGCTGGGAACCCCCACGGATAACCGTCATCACAGCCAAACCCAAGGGCTGATCGGGATGTTTGTGAATTCTCTGATACTGCGTACGCAGGTGAAATCTGAAGATACCATCGCAACATTGATTGATGAGACTCACGCCGTGGTAACTGGGGCCAAAGCCCATCAGGACCTGCCTTTCGAGCAGTTGGTGGATGCCCTGGGTGTGGCGCGGGATCCGAGCCGTCATCCGCTGTTTCAGGTGATGTTCGGGGTACAGTCTTTCGGTGAGACGGCACTCAGAGACAGCACCTTGCCGTTGAGTCCGGCCACCGTGACGGCCGTTGACTTCAGCCCGGCGAAGTATGATCTCAGCCTGTTCCTGGAAGAAGGTGAGGACGGGGGGCAGTTTGTGATTCGTGGTTCACTGAACTTCGCGACCAGCCTCTTTACGGCGGCGACGATGACGCGTCTGCTGAGCGGTTATCAAACGCTGCTGACAATGTTTGCGGCGGCGCCGGACAGCAGAATTCGCGAGATAGACCTGCTTGCCGATGAAGAAAAACAGACCCTGCTGACCACCTTCAACCAGACGGAAGCTTCGTATCCGCAGGACCAGAGTCTGGTCACGTT
>NZ_JAUORR010000069.1:0-1619 GCF_030547945.1 Photobacterium sp. 1_MG-2023
TTACTGTGATAATTACCGCTCAACCTTGTTATTTGGCACTGTAAAATCGAGTTAACAAAGTATGCTCCGGCCCTGACCAAATGGTTACATGTTAGTTTAAGTGAAGAATTATACGACAGAGTTATACGACATGATGTCGTTGAATAAAATGTTATATGCTTCTAAATTTTTGAAGTCTCAAATAAAGGAAATTAGATGAATCACTATACTATTAATAGCGATCAGGACTTTACTAGTTTATTCCGACCGACTCTTTCCGTAAGTGTCGGTGATCAAGTAGGCCTTAATTGGCGAGGTGAGCAGTTTTCTGCTTCAGTCGTCAGTGTTGCTGTTGGGCAGCCTAAAAAGACAGATGTGATAACCTTGGATAATAACTACACATTACAATGGGATGGTTCAACATATGGTTTGTTCCACTCTACCTTGCCAGGTGTAAACACTATCTCCATTTGGTTTAGCTAAATTATCAACCTGTATAACTCTTGAGGTTGCGCATATAACAAGCAATTTAAGAGGGATTCACAACGCTTGGCACTTTTGCTTCTACTTCAAATTTAGTGTTTACGGCACAATGCTTTAGGTTTGGTGGGGGCGTTGTTCACCCCTTAATTGGGCGTTAGTTTTTTCAGGTCAAATCAATACAAACGTAGTTGGTCGATAAAATGAAAAATAAAAATGGTTATGTAAGTGTTAGTGGCTCCGAGATTTATTACGAGCTTTCAGGTAATCATGACGGCAAGCCATTATTGATGCTTCATGGCGGTCTTGGTTCGTTGAATGAGTTAAGTTCAATTCATAAATATGTTGCTGCTGACTATCAATTGATAAGTATAGATTTCCGTGGTCACGGAAAGTCCCTTTTAGGCAATCGTCCACTTAATTACATGCAATATCAACAAGACGTTCAGCATGTTCTTAGCTATTTGGGTATTGAGAAATACTCGATTTTTGGTTTTAGTGACGGTGGTATCGTAGGTTATCGTTTAGCAATACAAGAACCGGAGAGAGTATCTTGTTTGGTGACACTGGGTTCGCAGTGGCGATTAGAGGCAGATGATCCATCAGTTGAATTACTAAGTGGTTTGACGGCTGAATTTTGGGCATCAAGGTTTGCCGATGATGTTGCTTTATATGAGGCGTCAAATCCTAAACCGGATTTCCCTAAACTCGTAGACGCTGTAAAAGCAGTCTGGCTTGACACAACAGAATCTGGCTACCCACATGAGTTAGTTGAAAAAATCCGTTGCCCGACATTAGTAATGCGAGGTGATAATGACTTCTTGTTTTCGTTGGATGAGGCAGCGGCTTTAAAGTCGAAAATTGTAGGTTGTAGTTTTGCCAATATTCCATTGACAGCACATTCGTCGCATCAAGAATCACCGGAATTGGTGGGTGAAATGTTAGAGCAGTTCTTGTTGCAACACAAAAACTAACAAACGGCTCAAGAGGGATTGCCAACGCGTGGCGGCTTTAGTGCAAAATTGAAATCCAGTGTTTACGGTGTTTTTTTGAGTCTGGCGGTGCGTTGTCAACCCCTTAGCCGGGCTACATGGACTCCCCCGGTTGTCAACAACAGCGTCAGGTAATGCAAGGTTTGGGACTGCCGCTCTACATTCGGT
>NZ_JAUORR010000007.1:0-176398 GCF_030547945.1 Photobacterium sp. 1_MG-2023
GGGATACCAACCTGACGACCCAGCAGGATGTGCTCACGCGTTTGTGGCATTGGGCCATCAGTCGCAGCAACAACCAGGATACCACCGTCCATCTGAGCAGCACCGGTGATCATGTTTTTCACGTAGTCGGCGTGTCCTGGGCAGTCAACGTGTGCGTAGTGGCGAGTCGGAGTATCGTACTCTACGTGAGAAGTAGAGATTGTGATACCACGCTCACGCTCTTCTGGCGCATTATCGATAGATGCGAAGTCACGCGCAGAACCGCCGTATACTTTAGACAAAGTAGTACAGATTGCAGCAGTCAGAGTTGTTTTACCGTGGTCAACGTGGCCGATAGTACCAACGTTAACGTGCGGTTTCGTACGTTCAAATTTTTCTTTAGACACGATCGTGTTCCTTCCTAGTTGTGATTCGCCCCACTGACTGGTGGGACGCGTCAGAAGTTGTATTTTATGCGCCAACCGAAGTTGACGCAATATTTCTGCTGATGTTTAGCCACGCTCAGCGACGATACCGTCGGCGATATTCTTCGGAACTTCAGCATATTCGCTGAACTCCATCGAATAGGATGCGCGACCTTGCGTTGCAGAACGAAGATCCGTTGCGTAACCGAACATCTCGGAAAGCGGAACCTGAGCACGGATCATTTTCAGTCCAGCAGGACCTTCATCCATACCACCGATAATGCCGCGGCGACGGTTCAGGTCACCCACGACATCACCCATCCAGTCTTCCGGTGTGGTTACTTCAACTTTCATCATAGGTTCAAGGATCACAGGTTGTGCCTCAAGAGCACCTTTCCTGAACGCCATAGAACCGGCGATCTTAAACGCCATTTCGCTCGAGTCAACATCGTGGTAAGAACCATCGAACAGCGTCGCTTTGACGTCCAATACCGGATAACCGGCAAGCACACCATTTTTCATCTGCTCTTCGATACCTTTGGCAACTGCACCGATATATTCTTTCGGTACCGTACCACCGACAACTTCGTCAACAAAGACGAAGCCAGCATTCGGCTCTGAAGGTTCAATCTTCAGCCAGACGTGACCGTACTGGCCGCGACCACCAGATTGACGTACGAACTTACCTTCCACTTCCGTTTTACCACGGATAGTCTCACGATAAGCAACCTGAGGTTTACCAACGTTACATTCTACGCTGAACTCACGCTTCATACGGTCAACGATGATATCCAAATGAAGCTCACCCATCCCTGAAATCAGGGTCTGGCCGGATTCTTCATCGGTTTCTACCCGGAAAGATGGATCTTCTGCCGCCAGTTTACCCAGCGCAATCCCCATTTTTTCCTGGTCGGCTTTCGACCTTGGTTCAACAGCAATCTGAATGACCGGTTCAGGGAATTCCATACGCTCCAGAACCACTTTATGATCCGGATCGCACAGGGTATCCCCCGTGGTCACGTTCTTCAGACCAATCGCTGCCGCGATGTCGCCAGCTCGAACTTCTTTGATTTCTTCACGCTTGTTGGAGTGCATCTGTACGATACGACCAAAGCGTTCACGCTTATCTTTCACGGTGTTGTAGACGGTATCGCCTGAATTCACAACGCCCGAATAAACGCGCATAAAGGTCAACGTGCCCACGAATGGGTCAGTCGCAATCTTGAACGCCAGTGCAGCAAATGGTTCATCATCGCTGGAGTGACGTTTCACTTCGTTCCCGTCCATGTCCTCACCACGGATAGATTTCACTTCCGTTGGCGATGGCAAAAACTCAACGACTGCATCCAGGACCGCCTGGACACCTTTGTTTTTAAATGCAGAACCACAGGTCGCCAAAACAATCTCGTTGTTCAGCGTACGCTGGCGCAGACCGGCTTTGATTTCAGCTTCAGACAGCGTGCCTTCTTCCAGGTACTTGTCCATCAGCTCTTCGGTCGCTTCCGCCGCTGACTCCACCAGATTAGTGTGCCACTCGTCGGCCAGATCCTGCAGGTCAGCTGGAATCTCTTCATAAGTGAAGCTCATGCCTTGATCGGCTTCATTCCAGTTGATCGCTTTCATTTTAATCAGGTCGATCACACCTTTGAATTCTTCTTCCGCACCAATGTTCAGTTGAATTGGTACCGGATTTGCGCCAAGACGGTTCTTGATCTGCTCAATCACGCGCAGGAAATCAGCACCCGCACGGTCCATCTTGTTGACGAAGACCATACGTGGCACTTCGTATTTATCAGCCTGACGCCATACAGTTTCAGACTGGGGTTCGACACCGGATGAGCCGCAGAAAACAACCACTGCACCATCAAGTACGCGTAGGGAACGCTCTACTTCGATAGTGAAATCAACGTGTCCTGGGGTGTCGATGATATTGATGCGATGCTCAGGGAACTGAGCGTCCATACCACGCCAGAAGGTTGTGGTGGCAGCAGAGGTAATGGTGATCCCACGCTCTTGCTCCTGCTCCATCCAGTCCATGGTAGCGGCACCGTCGTGTACTTCACCAATTTTATGGGAAAGACCTGTGTAGAACAGGATACGCTCGGTCGTGGTTGTTTTACCGGCGTCTACGTGAGCGCAGATACCGATGTTACGGTAACGCTCAATAGGAGTTTTGCGAGCCACGGTTGAATCCTCTTACTAAGGTGAACCTTAGAAAATGGTACGGGCGCAGCAGGCCAAGCCTGCTGCGCCCATTCGCTAATAATGAAATTACCAGCGGTAGTGTGCGAACGCTTTGTTCGCTTCTGCCATACGGTGAACGTCTTCACGTTTCTTAACAGCAGAACCTTTGTTGTCAGCAGCATCCAGCATTTCAGCAGCCAGACGACCCGCCATAGATTTTTCACCACGCTTACGCGCAGCTTCAACCAACCAACGCATAGCCAGAGCATTACGACGTACTGGACGTACTTCTACTGGCACCTGGTAAGTTGAACCACCAACACGGCGAGATTTAACCTCTACCGCTGGGCGAACGTTCTCAAGAGCTTTTTCAAAAATAGACAGGTGCTCTTCACCAGAGCGCTCTGCCATTGTATCCAGTGCAGTGTAAACAATTTTTTCTGCAGTAGATTTCTTACCGTCAACCATCAGGATGTTGACGAATTTTGCCAGCAATTCAGATTTGAATTTAGGATCTGGAAGGATCTTACGCTGACCAATTACGCGACGACGTGGCATGGAAATTCTCCGTTGTCTTCTTCAGGTTTTATCCAAAACTTTTCAGTTTTTTCAAAATTACAATTAATTTAGTGTTTGGCCTTACTTAACGGATTCCATTAAGACTTAGGACGCTTCACACCGTACTTAGAACGACCTTGTTTACGGTCGTTAACGCCTGCACAGTCAAGTGCACCACGAACAGTGTGGTAACGCACACCTGGAAGGTCTTTAACACGACCACCACGGATCAGAACAACACTGTGCTCTTGCAGGTTGTGGCCTTCACCGCCGATGTATGAAGTCACTTCAAAACCGTTGGTCAGACGTACACGACATACTTTACGCAGTGCGGAGTTAGGTTTTTTAGGAGTAGTAGTGTATACACGAGTACATACACCACGCTTTTGTGGACACGCTTCTAGCGCAGGCACGTTGCTTTTAACAACTTGCTTTGCACGTGGTTTGCGTACCAGCTGGTTAATAGTTGCCATTAAATAGCTCCTGATTATTTACTTTCGTAAAGGTGAAAAATCCGCCTCCCAACAACAGGAGGACGCGAAATTTTAGGCGTCGCGATATAAGGTGTCAAGATCTATACAGCGATCACAGCAATGATCATTTCTTAATCAGCTGTTTCAAGGCGGTTCAAGCCTGTCTCAGACCGGGATCAGGCCCATTTCAGACTATTGGGATGGCGCACCGTCAGTTCAACGAATTCCTGATGATCAATCACAGTCACAGCTTCACTGACACGAGCCGCCAATCCCCGGGCCATCAAATCGGACGCCAGCGCATAGACAGGAATCCCCTGTGCGGTAATCGTATCAAGCTGGTCCGGCGATACCGCCGCAACCACAGCATCTTGCAGCAACAACACTTCATCTCCGGGCTGAAGCTGAGCCTCACATTGCTGCAGGGAACGATTCTGAAAGGGAGATGAAAAGACCATGTGTAGCATAAACGCCTCGGTGCGAAGGATTTAGTAGCTCAGAAGTTTCTGGCAGCGGTGTAATTTCGTTTGCAGGGAAACCGGAGTTAACCGCTCTGCGTCAATCAGCAAGTCATCTTCATTCAGGCCACGCTGGTCAAGAGATTCCCCACAAACGAAGATCTCCTCAATGTCATATAAAGACAGCATTTTAAAGGCAGCGCTGTATTCACGGCTCAGAATGGCGTCACTTTGCTGCCCTTTCACCAGTTGCCAGACACCGTCGCCGATGAAGAACAATTGCAACGCTTCACTGTAAGCTGAAGTGGCCAGCACGGCATCCAACCCTTCCCGACCACTGTTCTGGCCGTGAGGGACGGAGCGAAACACAAATCCGATAGACATAAACATTCCGAAGTCGTTAAAACTGAATGACACGATCTGCACTGAGCAGGACTTCTGCCAGCCCGCCCAACCCAGCCTGCTCAAAACCTTCAGCCAGATTATTCCCCGGCAGGCTGTTCTGAAGTGCTTCCTGCTCACTGACAACCCCACGACGTAACGCGGCTGCCACGCAGGTTTGTAACTCGACCTGATGCTCACGCCCGAGTTGCTGCCAGGCACGCAACAGGTCGAACTCATCAGAAGCTGGCGCGGTCAGCGCCGAACCGTTGTGCACACCATCCTGATAAAAAAACACCCGCTGAAGCTGATGCCCGGCGGCAACGACAGCCTGCGCAAACTGATAAGCGCTGCGGGCGTTTTGCGTCCCGTATGCCGGGCCGTCCACCACCAGAGCAAAAGTCAGGCTCATTTTTCGCCGTCCTCAGTTTTGCGCTGGCGGATATAGAGATACACCGTGTGCTTAGAAATATTCAAACGGTCCGCCACCCGGTTGATGGCGTCTTTAATATCAAAAATACCTTTGTCGTACAGCTCCATCACGATCTGACGGTTCTTGGCATTGTTCGAGACATTCTTGTCTGCATTAATTTCTTCAATGGTTCGCTCGACAGTCTGATCCACCAACTCATCGACGTCACTGGCAAAATTCACACTGGAAGCCGCCTGTTTGGCTTCATCGGT
Source organism: Photobacterium sp. 1_MG-2023 (assembly GCF_030547945.1). Taxonomy (NCBI): domain Bacteria; kingdom Pseudomonadati; phylum Pseudomonadota; class Gammaproteobacteria; order Vibrionales; family Vibrionaceae; genus Photobacterium; species Photobacterium sp. 1_MG-2023. The sequence continues at coordinate 5,143 of NZ_JAUORR010000007.1, forward strand.
CGGCATGAAAGATTGCAAGATCTGAGAAAAAGGGGCGTCCAGATTCACGTTGATACACAGCAGTCCAATGATATTGTCATCCGCATTGCGAATCGCAATGGTGATGGATTTCATCAGTGCCCCACCCTTGGCGCGGGTAAAGTAAGCCCGGGAGAAGTTTCGTTCCGAACCTTCAATATCACGCAGCATCCGCAATGCAAGATCGGTGATTGGCGAACCCACTTTACGACCCGTATTTTCACCATTGGCAATTTTGATTGCGGATGTATTCAAATCGGCCAGCGAATGCAGCACGATTTCACAAAACGGGCCGATCAATGCGGCCAGACCATCTACCACGGCTTCGTATGAACGTAAAATGGCAAAGTCGTGCTCGGTGAAGGTCCGGGTTTCAATTAAGTCACTTTCCACCATGACTTCTGAGCCAAAGTTATCTGTCGATACCACTTTCCTGTCTTCCTTGCTCACGCCCGTCTCTTCACACAGCAGTCGCGCTGCGATTCAACGAAACGGGGGAAATTTCAATTCTTGCTTGCAAGTTTATCAGAATATGAATACAGGTCTTCACAAAATGAAAATTCAAATGCATAAAATTGCTGGCTGAACAACGAAAAAAGCCCGGCGATAGATGCGCCGGGCTTCTTGCAGTCACAATTCAGTGTTCTGCGGATTATTCGTGGTTGTGCGCGCCAGCTGTCGCTTCTGCGTCTTGATCCGGCTGGATGATATCCAGCAGTTCCACTTCAAACACCAGCGTAGAGTTCGCTGGGATGCTTGGGTTTGCCTGAGAACCGTAAGCCAGCTCTGGCGGGATCACAAACTTGAACTTCGAGCCCACTTGCATCAGCTGAACACCTTCCGTCCAGCCCGGAATCACTTGATTCAGCGGGAATGTTGCTGGCTGATCGCGTTTATAAGAGCTGTCGAACTCGGTGCCGTCAACCAGCGTTCCTTTATAGTGAACCTGAACGGTATCGGTCGCTTTTGGCTGCTCACCTTCACCTGATTTTTCCACTTGATACAGCAGACCAGACTCAGTCTTCTTCACGCCTTCCTGCTTTTCAAACTCAGCGCGGAAATCATCACCAGCTTGGGTATTCTTTGCTGCTTCTTCTTTCGCTTTCGCCTGCATCATGTCAGAAACGCGCTTATCCAGCTCTTGCAGCGCTTGTTGCGTCTCGTCCTGAGACAGACGGCTGCTGCCGGCAAAGACATCACTCACACCTGCCAGCACATCTTCTTTTTTCAGATCCAGACCCAGCTCTTTTTGCTGCTCCAGATTGGCAGACAGATATTGCGCCAGGGACGCACCAATCGCGTAAGCCGCTTTCTGGTCTTCAGAATCAAACGCTTGGGCCGACTCTGCTGCCGTCTGCTCAACCTGAGCGGGCGCTGCAGTGTCCGCCGGTGCCGAAGTTTTCTCATCCTGACAGCCAACAGCCAGCAAAATTGTTGCTGCCAGTGCAGACATTTTCAGAACTGGTTTCAGAACTGGTTTCATGTATCTCTCCATTTATTCAGAGTCTAAGCTCTTAATTTTATGCATGGTTTTTCACAGCTGTGTTAAAACCATGCCATATCAATATACTAATACCAAATTTTTTCTTACCTTGAGTCACAACGCTCAAGGTTCTGTCGGATTTTTATCCGGCACCCCAGAAAGAAATACGGAAAGTTTAGAACATGCGTCAAACTTTATTTACAGTCACATTCATCCTGGCACTGTTTACCCTTTCGGGATGTGATATTTCAGGGCCGGAACGTCAGCGCTGGACCCTGGCGGCTGACGGTGCAACCACATTCAGCCTGAGCCGGGATGGTCGCTTCGCATTATTTTATTCAGCCCAACAAGGTATCGTGCTCTGGGATCTTCAGCAAAACAAAAAGTTAGCGGATTTAGGTTCTCAAGATCCAAATCACACAAACGTGACAAACAGCGCAATTTCCGACAATCAACGTTTTGCGATCACCGCAACCGCACAGAACTTTGCCGTCTGGGATCTGGCCTGGGGACAAGCCAAAGGACTCTGGTCTGTCTCAGATGCCGTCATCCGGGATGCCGCTATTGCCAATGATGGTCAGCAGGTCCTGCTCGCGCTCTCAAACGGTAAAGCTTTATACGTCCACTTGGGCAACGGCAGACGGCTGGAGTTCCTCGCCCATCGGGAAAAAGTAAATGCAGTCGCGCTGGCTCCCAATGGTCACTACGCCTTGTCTGGCGGCGACGATAAGCATGCCTATTTATGGGATACCGAAAGCGGGCAGATCATTTATCGGTTCGATCATGCGTTAAGGGTCAACCGGGTCAGCCTGCAACGTGACGGAAAACTGGCCATGACGGCAGACAGCGGGAACGATGCCTTTATCTGGGATCTGACAAACGGACAACAGCAGACGGCTTTAAAGATTCGTCTGAGACAGCAGAATTTCTCCAGCGCCCGTTTCTCCGATAGCGGTGAACTGCTGGCAACCGGCACCCCATCCCGCCGGGTAGAACTGTGGCAGACCGCAACAGGAGAGCGGCAAGGCTACTGGCAGGCAGCCGTACAAGAAAACGAGCGTCCGGGGTCTGCGGTAGTGTATGATGTGGCCATTACACCGGAAGGTGATGTCCGTTCTGCCAGCTCGGCCGGGATCGCGCAGGACTGGTTCAGCCCCAACGACACAGCAGACAGCGAAAAATGACAGAAATCGAAATGAAGCTCCAGGCACAGATTGATGAGCTGGAAATGAAACAGGCTTTTCAGGAGCAGACCATTGATGAGCTCAATGAGGCGCTGACACAACAGCAGTTCCTGATCGACAAAATGCAGGTTCAGATGCGATATCTGGTTGGAAAAGTCAAAAGTGGGCAAGTGTCTCAGATGGCCAGCGAGAGTGAAGAAACACCACCGCCCCATTACTGAGTTCAATTCACAGTGACAAAAACGGGAAGCCTGAGCTTCCCGTTTTCCCGTCATGACTTAGTGGTCATGTCCGCAGCAACCGCCTTCATGGTCGTGATCATGGTCATGACCACCTTCCTGATGGATATGACCGTGAGCAACTTCATCTTCCGTTGCAGCACGTGTTGCCATAATTTCCACATCAAAGGTCAACGTCTGGCCAGCCAGCATGTGGTTGCCGTCGACAACCACTTCGTCACCGTCAACTTCAGTCACTTCCACTGGAATCGGGCCCTGATCCGTATCCGCCAGGAAGCGCATACCCACAGTGATTTCGTCAACACCCTGGAACACTTCAGCAGGAACACGCTGAACCATTTCTGCATGGTGCTCACCGTAAGCTTCTTCCGGACCAACAGTCACTTCGAATTTGTCGCCAACTTCACGACCTTCCAGGGCTTTCTCCAGACCAACGATCAGGTTGTTGTGGCCGTGCAGGTAATCCAACGGTGCATCTGAGGTTGACTGATCAACAACAACGCCGTCTTCGGTTTTCACTTGGTAAGCCAGGCTTACTACGGTGTCTTTAGCGACTTTCATGTTTACTCCGAATTTGAGCATGGGGTTAACCTGTAATGATAACGGATCTGCCCTGCCGGACGCCAACCCTGTTCGCAGATTCCGCCATCATTTATTCTGGCTTGAAAATACCGATCACCTGCGCTTCCGCTGTGCCTGCAACATGTTTGCTGTCTTCAACCGACTTCGGCAAACGGGTGTCGGTATGCTGGCAGGCAACGCATTCCACCTTCTCCACGTCATTTTCAAGCCACCAGCGTAACGTATCCTGCTGCTGACAGGCCGGGCAAACCGCACCGGCAATAAATCGTTTCTTCGTCATGGTTCCCTTCCTTCAACTGCCTGGAATTTTCTCACTTCAGGCTGGATCAGTCCCAGCCGTTATGCCGCTCGCGCTCGCCGCGCATCTCCCGATCAAAAATTTCTTCCAGCTCTTTGCGTGCTTCCTTGGCCCGGGTCGCCAGATGCACATCCTCAGAATGCTGCGGTAACAAATCCCGTAAGGCTGTCGTATCCAGTTTACGAAAATGAGCTTCCGCACGTTTGGCTTTATACGGGTGCATTCCCAGCGCAATCAGCGCTTGGCGTCCCAGATCCAACGCTCCGGCAAAGGTCTCCCGGGAAAAGCGATCAACCCCGTGACTGAGCAACTGATGGGCTTCCACCCGGCTCCGGGCCCGCGCCAGAATTTTCAATCGCGGAAAATGCTGCTGGCACAATGCCACCACCTGCATGACCTCTTCCGGGCTGTCCGTACAGATAACAATGGCTTCTGCTTTCTCGGCGCCGGCCGCACGCAAAAGATCGAGCTGCGTTGCATCGCCATAATACACCTTATAGCCGAACTTACGCAGAAACTGGATCTGACCGGGATCCCGTTCCAGTATCGTCACCCGGATCTTATTGGCAAACAGCAATCGTCCGACCACCTGGCCAAATCGACCAAATCCAGTAATAATCACCCGGGGCTCGCGGTCAATCACATCCGACGCAGGCTCATCCCCAGCTTCCGCTATGAAGGTACGAATAAACCATTTCTCCTGCAGCCGCAGTATCAGTGGTGTGGTCATCATGGAAAGACTCACCACCACCAGCAGGAAACCGGTCAGCTCAGCACTGAGCAGACCTTCACTACGCGCTGCGGTAAAGAGAACAAAGGCAAATTCACCGCCCTGACTCAAAATCGCGGCCATCTGACTGCGGGATTTGGCCTGAATGCCAAACAGCCGGGCCAGCAGGTACAACAGTAATCCCTTCACGACCACCAGAGCCACCACCGCAGCCAGAATCTGGAGCGGGAATTTCAACAGCAACCCCAGGTTGACGGCCATCCCGACCGAGATGAAAAATAGCCCCAGCAGTAAACCTTTAAAAGGTTCGATGGCAATTTCAAGCTCATGCCGATACTCACTTTCTGCCAGCAACACACCTGCTAAAAAAGTGCCCAATGCCATCGACAGCCCCAGTGTTTCCATCCCCAGCGCAATGCCAATGACCAAAAGCAATGCGGTCACGGTAAACAGTTCCCGCACCCCGGACATCACCACCCAACGGAACAAAGGCCGCAGCAGAAAATGTCCACCGACCAGCAACACCACAATTCCGGCAATCATCGCACCCAAATCGAGCCAGCCGCCCCCTTCACTGCCAGCCAGTAAAGGGAGAAATGCCAGCATCGGAATGACCGCGATATCCTGAAACAACAACACGGCAAATCCGGACTGCCCGGTATCGGAGCGGCCAATGCCCTGCTCTTCAATCACCCGCAGCGCAATGGCGGTCGACGACAATGCCAGCCCCATGCCGATCACCAGAGCAACCCGCCAGTCCAACGGACCAATCAGGGATTCACACAACAGCACGACGGAGGCAATCACCAGGCTGGTCAGCACCACCTGGCTGCCGCCTAAGCCCAGAATCGGCTGCCGCATCTGCCAGAGCTTTCGGGGGTTCAACTCCAGACCAATCAGAAACAGCAGCAGCACCACCCCGAATTCCGAAAAGTGCAGCACTTCATCCACATCATCAATCAGTCCCAGCCCCCAGGGACCAATCCCAATCCCGGCCAGCAGGTAGCCCAGTACCGATCCCAGTCCCAGCCGCTGCGCGACAGGAACAGCCACCACAGCGGCGGCCAGAAAAACCACACTGGCACTTAACACATCAGACGCCATGCTGAACCTCCTTACCGGTCTCACTCAAAGGATCCATCAGCCAGTCCCGGTACAGCTGCGCATGTTCACGTCGTTCCTGCGCCGGGATCCTTCTGGCCCAGTGCAGAACCAGTGGCGGCAACCAGTGCATCTGGCAGAGTTCTGCCGTTAATTCGAAGGGCTTGAGGATATCCGCCACACTGCTGCGGTTGTAACCGTCCGGTGTGTAAGCTTCGGCCGCACCGCCTGTGGTGATCACCGATCGCCAGTACTTCCCCTTTGTGGCCGTGCCGTCACCATGCGCGAATCCTTTACTGAGCACGACATCAATCCATTCCTTCAACAGTGCCGGGCAGGAATACATATAAAGCGGATGCTGAAAGACCAGAATGTCGTGTTGCGCCAGCAAAGCGCGCTCAAACGACACATCAATAAAAAAATCAGGATATTTGCCATAGAGGTCGTGAAACGTGACATGTGGCAGATTTGCCACTGCGGATAGCATGGCTTTGTTGGCGACAGACGCATCCGGATCCGGGTGCGCATAAATCAGAAGAATACGTGGTGGGGCTTGTTCCATCGGCCTGATCCTCATGTCCCTGAGTCATCTGGTGAGCCTGACCGGGCTCGTTCAAGCATCATACCGAATTATTGCGGCCATGGGCGCATATTTCCTGAGATTCCCCTTTTACTGAGAAATCAATGGCAAAATTCGCATCGCACTGCCCGACAGTGCTGCACCTGTTCGCAGTTCAACGCAGTTTGTTATAGACTGCCGCCCCAGTAACCCATTTGTTGTGGAGCGGCTTCAGCCGGTAGTAACAGGCGATGATCACCTTTTCTGATATTCAATTGCTGCGGGGCGGAAACATCCTGCTGGATCAAGCAACTGCAACCATTCACCCAGGCGATAAAGTCGGCCTGGTCGGTAAGAATGGCTGTGGTAAATCCACCTTATTTGCCCTGATCAAAGGCGAACTGAGTGTCGATGCCGGCCAGCATAGTGTGCCATCCCATTGGGAGCTGGCTTGGGTGGCTCAGGAAACACCGGCACTTGAACGACCGGCGCTGGAATATGTGATCGACGGCGATCGCGAATACCGCCAGCTGGAACAGTCATTGCTGGCTGCCGAGCAAGCCGACGACGGCAACAAAGTTGCCCTGCTGCACGACAAACTGGATGCCATTGGCGGATACAGTATCAAAGCCCGGGCTGCTGAGCTGCTGGATGGTCTGGGGTTCTCTCAGGAACAGATGAACTGGAATCTGACCCAGTTTTCCGGTGGCTGGCGGATGCGACTCAACCTGGCGCAGGCGCTACTGTGCCGCTCTGATCTGCTCCTGCTCGATGAACCGACCAACCACCTGGATCTGGATGCCGTGCTGTGGCTGGAAAAATGGCTGCAGAACTATCGTGGCACGCTGGTTCTGATTTCCCACGACCGTGATTTCCTCGATCCGGTCGTCGGACGCATTATCCATGTTGAAAATCAGCGCCTGAATGAATACACCGGTAACTACTCGTCGTTTGAAAATCAGCGCGCCGAGAAACTGATCCTGCAACAGTCGATGTACCAGAAGCAGCAAAAGCAGATGGCACACATGCAGTCCTATATCGATCGCTTCCGCTATAAAGCCAGCAAGGCCCGTCAGGCACAGAGCCGAATTAAGGCGCTGGAGCGGATGGAGAAAGTGCTGCCAGCGCAGTTTGATAACCCGTTCAGTTTTGAATTCCGTGAGCCCGATTCGCTGCCCAACCCGATTATCATGATGGATCAGGTCGCGGCGGGATACGGTGACGTCCAGATTCTCGATAAGATTCGCCTGAATCTGGTGCCGGGCAGCCGCATTGGTCTGCTGGGCCGTAACGGCGCCGGTAAATCGACCCTGATCAAACTGCTATCAGGCGAACTGTCGCCTCAGGCAGGTGATCTCACTTACTCGCAGGGTGTTAAAATTGGCTATTTCGCCCAGCATCAGTTGGAAACCTTGCGGCTGGACGAAACGCCGCTGCAACACATGAACCGTCTGGCGCCGGAAGCGACAGAGCAGCAGTTGCGTGATTACCTCGGCAGCTTTGGTTTCAAAGGCGACAAAGCACTGGATTTGGTGGGCCCGTTTTCCGGCGGAGAAAAAGCCCGGCTGGTGCTGGCGCTGATTGTCTGGCAGCGGCCCAACCTGCTGCTGCTCGATGAACCGACCAACCACCTGGATCTCGATATGCGTCAGGCATTGACGCTGGCACTGCAGTCCTTTGAAGGTGCCATGGTCATTGTCAGCCACGATCGGTATCTGCTGCGTGTGACAACGGACGACCTGTATCTGGTGCATGATCGCAAGGCTGAACCTTTTGATGGCGATCTGAACGATTACCACAAATGGCTGACGGAACAACAGCGCAATGAGCGCCGTGAACAGCAGGCAGCCAAACCGGAATCAGCCAGCAAAGACAACAGCGCCGCCTCCCGCAAGGAGCAAAAGCGCCTGGAAGCTGAATTCCGTAAACAAACGGCTCCTCTGCGCAAGCAAATCGACAAGCTTGATGCGCGGATGGAAGCACTCGGCAAAGCACTGGCTCAGGCCGAAGCGGCATTGTCAGACAGCTCGATTTACGAAGCCGACAACAAAGCCCGGCTGAATCAGGCACTGCAGGAACAAAGCCAGACAAAAAGTGAGCTGGAAGACGTAGAGATGACCTGGATGGAACTCCAGGAACAATTAGAAAGCATGGAGCAGGAATTCAATGCCAACGTCTGATCATCGAACAAAACAAAGTTTTCAGGCCGATCAGTTCTGGCGCTTCTGCCTGCAGCATTATAGTCAGGCTGGCGTGAGTGACGCCTGTCTTGCGCTGCAGGACCGTTTTACCGGAAACGTCAATCTGGCACTCTTGCTCCACTGGCTCGACACCCAGCAGTTTGCATTGTCGACCACGGAAATGCGTCAGCTGGAGCAGACCCTGTCAGCGACCGATACGCAGTTGTCTGCCTACCGCCGCCTGCGACGCGCGCTGAAACCTCAGTTGGATGCGGCCGGTTATCAGCAGATGCTGGATTTTGAACTCCTGCTGGAACAAAATCAGCAGGAGGATCTGATCCAATGTCTGAATCAGCAGACTCAGCAAGCACGGGCGGCCCTGCCCCCGCCTGCCGATAATCTGGGCCAGTACTGCGTTCGACTGGCTGCAGCCAGCCTGACTGAGGCAATTCGCGGCACTGACGCAGCCTGACCCGCAGTTCAAGGCTGACTTACCAGATCATCACCACACACCCGGCAGTCAGGGCGCCCATCGCCAGATTGAAGATTCGCCGGGCTTTTGCCTGATTCAGTCAGCGCCCCGCAAAGCCATGATACACTTGAACAGGGCCTGAGCTTGCTAGCTGAACTGCTGGCACAGGATCCGTTTCCGGACTTCCCGCTCTGATGTTGGAGAACCAGATGAATCTTTTTGAGCCTGCAGCCGGTCTGCGTAATGCCCACCTCCAGACAATTCTGCCCCGCATCATGCGACGGAAGATCCTGTTCCGCCCGGTCACAGAACGGCTGATGACGCCGGATGATGATTTTCTTGATCTGGCCTGGACTGCTGATCCGGCCCGTCACCCCAGCGGGCAACCCGTGTTGATTCTGTTCCATGGCCTGGAAGGCAGCTTACACAGCCCTTATGCCCACAGCTTGCTCTTTGCTGCAAAAGCACAGGGCTGGCTGGGCGTGATCATGCACTTCCGGGGGTGCAGCGGTGAAATCAACCGTCAGGCCCGCAGTTATCATTCGGGGGAAACCAGTGATGCGGCTTTCTTTATCCGCCATGTGCGTGAGCGATTTCCCGGCCATCCCTTGCTGGCCGTCGGTGTCTCTCTGGGCGGGAACATGCTGGTGAACTATCTGGCTGAAACCGGTGCACAATCCGAACTCACTGCCGCGCAGGTCATTTCGCCCCCGTTGGATCTCGCCGCCTGTTCAGCCCGGATCGAACAGGGTTTTTCACGGGTGTATCAGCGCTATCTGCTGGGTTCAATGAAAAGAAACATGCTGAAGAAAATCGCCGCACTGCCTGATACGCTGCCCTTTCAGCCCGCCCAAATCAGCGGGATTCGCTCTCTGAGGCAGTTTGATGATACCGTCACCGCCCCGCTTCACGGCTTTTCCAATGCAGCCGATTATTACCAGCGCTGCAGCGGACTGGGCAAACTGGCGTGGGTGGAAACGCCCCTGCGGATTATCCATGCAGCGGATGATCCCTTCATGACCAAGGCCGTGATCCCGACAGCGCCCTTACCAGCACATATCGACTATCATCTGACTCAATACGGCGGCCATGTCGGCTTTATCAGTGGCAGTTGGCGAGCCCCTGCGTTCTGGCTGGATCACACGGTCCCGGCCTGGTTTCAGACCCGGCTCAATCCCTGTGCATAAAAAAACGCCTGAGCACAGACTCAGGCGTTTTCAGAGCAGCGGGATCGAATCGCAATAATTTAACCAATTTTCCCGGTATCAATCAGTTGCTGGATCAGCGGCCGCATAATCAGCTCCATCGCGAAGCTCATCTTACCGCCCGGCACCACTAGCGTATTATGACGGGACATAAATGAGCCCTGAATCATCGCCAGCAGATAGGGGAAGTCCACATTCTTGATGCCGCGAAAGCGGATCACCACAAAGCTCTCATCCAGGCTGGGAATGGCTTTCGCACTGACCGGGTTCGAGGTATCCACCGTCGGTACACGCTGAAAGTTAATATGGGTACGGGAGAACTGCGGGGTAATGTAGTTCAGGTAATCGTCCATCGACCGGACAATTGATTCCATCACCGCTTCTCTGGAGTGGCCCCGATCGCGCGTATCCCGCACAATCTTCTGGATCCATTCCAGGTTAACAATGGGCACCATGCCAATCAGCAGATCCACATGCTGGGCGACATTCACATCCCCATCGACGACCCCACCGTGGAGTCCTTCGTAAAACAGCAGATCTGTGTTTTCCGGCAAATCCTGCCAGGGCGTGAATGTCCCCGGCATCTGATTGTAGGGAACGGCCTCATCAAAGGTGTGCAGATAGCGGCGGAATTTGCCGCTGCCATCTTCACCATACTGACGGAAAAAGTTTTCCAGTAACGCAAAATCATTCGCCTGACCGCCAAAGTAACTGATATGGCGACCCTGCTCTTTCGCTTTGCGGATTTCCACATCCATTTCCGGGCGGGTAAAACGATGGAAACTATCCCCTTCCAGCCAGGCCGCATGAATGTTCAGCATATTGAACATCTTGCGAAAGGCTTCAGAAGTGGTGGACGTCCCTGCACCGGAAGAACCTGTTACTGCAATAATCGGGTGTTTTGCAGACATGACATACCTTGTCGTTTATCCAAACGGAACAGTTATTAACAGGGCAATTGAAAGCCGTCAAGTTTCAAGGGCCTGTCTTCCGGCGTCAGCTTCCGTTTTCTGACGCCGGTTTCAGTTTCACACATTTATTCTGAATGCAGTGTCCGACGCAGCTTGATATCCACGGTTTCGTGTAATTCAGAGTACATAATGACTGCCTCGCCACACGCCAGTTGCTGCCGGACCCGGTTCACTTTCTGCTCAAGACTCAGCTCACGCACGCCGTAATCCGTCCCTTCCCGCAGCACAAAATGTTCAATCAGATTGGTCAGGGTGTCCGGGTCGATCTCTTGCCAGGGAATGATCATACAACTTACCTGATATTCACCGTTCGCGGCATTTAAGCCGCAACAATTTCATAAGAATGGGTCAATGCCACGCCTTTGCCCAGCATCAGGCAGACAGAGCAGTATTTTTCCAGCGACTCTCCCACAGCTTTCGCCACGGCCGCTTCGTCCAGATCATGACCCGTGACCACAAAGTGCAGGTTTGCAGATGTGAAATAACGCGGCGCCTGCTCGCGGCGAACTGAACTGATCTGCGCTTCACAGGCCGTAATCGCCTGTCCGGCAGTTTTCAGGCCGTCGACCACATCGACAGAGCTGCAGCCGCCTGCAGCCATCAGGACCAGTTCCATTGGACTGGGTGCGGTGCTGCCGCCGTTCCCGTCCATCACCACACTGTGACCTGAGTTTGACTGCCCAATGAAAGTCAAACCTTCTACCCATTTAACACGTGATTGCATGCAATACTCCTTACATCAAAAAACCGGATTTAATCACTAAGTCACAACGGTGTGATCATGTGCACAGTAAAGTGTCCAAAATGTTCATTTATCCCCGCGCAATATCAAGCAAAGCGTGACGAAAAAAGTTAAACTCATGGTCTGAATGTTCACATGCGCTTGCAGCCCAGCCGTTGACTGAATATGCTAGTTGGCAAACAATCGTATTGTTCTACCCAACCCCAATTCAAGGAATGACGCCGTTGGGCAACACACTGCAGAGGAAGTAAGTAATATGGTTCCAGGTAAACCGCAAACAGATCCAACTTTGGAGTGGTTCCTTTCTCACTGCCACATTCATAAGTACCCTTCAAAGAGTACACTGATCCATGCTGGCGAGAAAGCAGAGACCCTCTACTACATCGTAAAAGGCTCCGTGGCCGTTCTGATCAAGGATGAAGAAGGCAAGGAAATGATCCTGTCCTACCTGAATCAGGGCGACTTCATCGGTGAACTGGGCCTGTTTGAAGAAGGCCAGGAGCGTACTGCCTGGGTTCGTGCGAAAACCCCTTGTGAAGTAGCAGAAATTTCCTTCAAAAAATTCCGTCAGCTGATTCAGGTCAACCCGGATATCCTGATGCGTCTTTCTGCGCAGATGGCACGTCGTCTGCAAGTCACCAGCCAGAAAGTTGGCGACCTGGCTTTCCTGGACGTCACAGGCCGTATCGCTCAGACGCTGCTGAATCTGGCAAAACAGCCAGATGCGATGACTCACCCGGACGGTATGCAAATCAAAATCACCCGTCAGGAAATCGGTCAGATTGTTGGCTGTTCCCGCGAAACCGTTGGCCGCATCCTGAAGATGCTGGAAGAGCAGAACCTGATTTCTGCCCACGGTAAAACCATCGTTGTTTACGGGACTCGCTGAACCAATGGGGCTGCAGCCCCTGAAATGATGCAATCAGTGTGAGTACTCAAAAAGCCGCCATGGCGGCTTTTTTTGTTTCCGAAAGCTATACGCCAGAGGCTCTCTTCGCGTTGCATCCGGATTCTCTAGGCGTATCACATTATTCCGGTTGCCTTCCTCTCCTCCCTTGCTACATTTGGCATATCAGACCGATGTGGATGCGACGAGATGGATATCGAACGTTTTGCCCCGAATGCACAGCACAGCCAACTGCCTCCCCGCCCAGTGATCACCATGGGCCGCTTCCTTGCTTCTTCCGTAGAAATGACCGGCTTTCAATCGCCCCGCCAACTGCTAGAGCAAGAGGCAGATGTGTGCCCGACCGATCTTTCAGCACGAGAAGATGATTGGATGCTGCCTCTGGATCGCCAGCACTGAACATCCGTTTCTGTTCTGTCGCAGCTAAAAAAACAGCGGCCCTGGGGCCGCTGATTACGTTTTCTTTTTCAAGAGTCCGTTACATGTTCGTACTTTCGAAGATCTTGTCTGCCGAGGCTTCCACAAAGCCAGGGTAAAGTTCTCCGTCTGCCTGCGGATAACGCTTGGCAAACTCGTAGAAGCCACCCGGAATCGTGCGGACACCGTCCGTAAAGGCAACATCAACTCGATCAGCCATGGTCGAGGACTGCTCCAACATGACTTCCGGGTTTCCTTTCACTTCACCACCAGAGGTGTTGATGCTGAAGCCATTGTGGCGCAGCAGGCTGTTCACTGCAGAGACTTCGGTAAACTGCTCCAGCTGATTCACACTCACGGTGAAATGGTTGGCACCATAACCGTGTGCTGCAACCCAGCCAGCGTACTCGCTCTCTTCCGCCAGTTTCTCGTAGGTTGCAAAATCCAGCTCCCACAAGCGACCGCCGTAGAGAAAGCTGCCGTTATCCATCGCACCCTGAGGAATTTGCTTCACCAGACTGCGCACGGTATTTTGCAGATCCGCAGAGCACTGACCCACCAGCAGCTCACTGATAAACACTTTCGGTGCAGCCGGATTCGGATGCTCAAAATGTTCAGCGTACAGCTTTTTCTTTTCGAAATGGTAAGTCCCACACGGCTTGTAACCAATCGCAATGAAAGGTGCAGCCAGCACATCCAGACTCACACCCGGCAGATTAAACGTCCGCAGAGCGATATGATCGTTGAGCAGCGGATCATCCTCTGTCAACAGATCATGTACCTGTGCAGCCGACGGGCAAAGACGGTTTGTGAAGTCCTGCCACAGGGCATCAAACAATTTTTCCACTCTTTCCATGATGCGGTTCCTTCGAAAATACGGGTTTGCAAATTATAGCTGGATTCCCGGAGACAGCTGAGCAGGCAATTCGGTTGCCTCTCCTTCCATAGAAGCCATCGGATACGCGCAGTAGTCTGCCGCGTAGTAAGCACTTGGACGCAAGTTACCAGATGCCCCCGGGCCACCAAACGGTGCATCACCGCTGGCACCCGTCAGCTGACGGTTGCGGTTCACAACACCGGCGCGGATATGATCGATGAAATACTGCCACTCGCTGTCATCGTTCGAGACCAGACCGGCAGACAAGCCGTAGCGGGTGTTGTTTGCCATCTCAACCGCCTGAGTCAGATCCGTATAGCGCGCTACCTGCAACAGCGGACCGAAGTACTCTTCATCCGGCAGTTCTGCAATCTGGCTGACTTCGATGATACCCGGTGTCACGATCGCACCCTGACCCCGTTCCGCTTTCAGCAGTGACACACCGCCCATCTCCGTCAGACGCGTCTGCGCTGCGATGATGTTGTCTGCGGCCACCACAGAAATCTGCGGGCCCATAAATGGCTGTGGTTCTGCAAACGGGCCATCCACATGAATGGCTTTGGCAGCTTCAACCAGCGCGGCAATCAGCGCATCCCCTTCCGCGCCTTCAGGCACGTACAGACGACGGGCGCAGGTACAACGCTGACCGGCACTGATAAAGGCAGACTGAATGATGGTGTAAACTGTCGCTTTCAGATCGCCGTAATCTTTTGAGATCACCATCGGGTTGTTACCGCCCATCTCCAGCGCCAGCATCTTGCCCGGCTGACCGGCAAACTGACGGTGCAGGATGTGACCTGTATTGGCACTGCCGGTAAACAGCAGGCCATCAATGCCGTTCGACTGAGCCAGCGCTTCACCAGTCGCACGAGCGCCCTGAACCAGGTTAATCACGCCCGCAGGCAGACCAGCCTGCTCCCAGAGTTTGATGGTTTCTTCTGCCACTTTCGGCGTTAGATCCGAAGGCTTGAAGACCACGGTATTGCCCGCCAGCAAAGCCGGAACAATATGGCCATTGGGCAGGTGACCCGGGAAGTTGTAAGGGCCGAAAACCGCCATGACACCCAGTGGACGGTGACGCAGCACCGCTTTGGTGCCCGACACATCTTTTTCGCGCTCACCGGTACGCTCGTTGTAAGCACGCAGAGAAATCGCAATTTTACCAACCATGGCACCCGCTTCAGTCCGGGTTTCCCACAAAGGCTTCCCGGTTTCTTCTGCGATCGTGCGGGCAATATGTTCGCTGTTGTCTTTCACCAGGGCAGCAAAACGCTCCACAACTGCCTGACGCTCCGCCAGACTGGTTTTACGCCAGTTGATCAGTGCTTCCCGGGCGCTGGCAACGGCCTGCTCCACCTGCTCGGCGGTCGCGCTTTTGCCTTCCCAGATCACTTCACCACTGAATGGGTTGAGCGATTGCATCGCATCACCCTGACCAGCTTGCCAGTTACCTGCAATCCATTGTGTCATCTTGTATTCCACCCTAGTTATTGGGCAATCAGGCGAACCTGATCCCCGTTTTTCACTTCTAATACCTGAGCCATTTCCGGAGAAATGATGGCCAGATTTCGCTCACCATCCAACGCGGCTTTGCCAACCGTCGCACGGAAATCGGCAAAGCGGGTATTGCTGATGATGTAATCATGAGAGCTGTGATGCTCACCAATTTCAACCGTGCAGCGCTTCGACGCCCGCACAGATTCAATATGGCGAACATCACATTCAACCGTTGGGCCAGCGTCAAAGAGATCCACATAGCCACGATTGACAAAACCTTCCGCTTCCAGCAGCTTCAGCGCCGGGCGGGTGTTGTCGTGGACCTGACCGATCACCGCCTGCGCTTCTTTGCTCAGCAGGTTGACGTAGATCGGCAGCTTTGGCATCAGATCGGCAATAAATTCTTTGCGGCCAATCCCGGTCAGATAGTCGGCTTCTGTAAACTCAATCGAGAAGAAGTGCTCTTTGAGCCACTCCCAGAACGGTGAATTGCCGTTGTCGTCAGAGACACCCCGCATTTCAGCGATCACAGTGTCTGCGAAACGGTGGCGATGTTCTGCCAGCATGAGGAAACGGCACTTGGACAGTAAACGCCCATTGAGGCCCTGACGCCATTGCGGGCGCAGGAACAAGGTGCACAGCTCACTCACACCCGTGTAATCATTACCAAATGTCAGGACCTTCAGCACTTTATGCACATCCAGATGATGTGAATTATGGACCAGCGTGCTGAGGTGATACGTATAGAAAGGATTGTCCAGACCAACGGCCGCTTCCAGGGCTGTGGTTCCAGCAATTTCACCTGTCTCTGTGTCTTCCGCCACCATGAGGTAGCCTTCCGGGCCAGGTACAGTGACGTCTTTATGAAAGCTGTCAACGGAATGAGCGATCCGGTTACTCAGGATCTCTTCATTCACGGGCAGTGATGTAAAGCCGTGGCCTGATTCTTCGGCGCACGTCATCAGTGCAGGTAAATCAGCTTTTTGAATCGGACGTATAACCAGCATCGAACTCCCTCCTGATGCAGGTAGCAACACAGGTTGCTAACTCTGAATATCTAGTTTTCTTGCTCTTCTAACAACGACCCCGGGAACAGGCCCGGGGCAGTCAAGACGGGACCAGCATCCGACCGGCCCCTCATTGTTTTTATTGGTTGTACAGCTTGGCGATTGCACGCTCCAGACGCGCCATGCCTTCTTCGACATCCGATTTTTCAATCACCAGCGACGGTGTGAAACGAACGACGTTTGCGCCGGCAACCAGGACCATCAGACCTTCTTCGCCCGCAGCCAGCAGTACATCACGCGCACGGCCCTGCCAGGCTTCGTTCAGTGCCGCACCCAGCAGCAGGCCTTTACCGCGCACTTCTGCAAAAATCGGGTACTGTGCATTGATTTTCTCAATGCCTTCACGGAACCACTGCTCACGCTCTTTCACGCCAGCCAGCACTTCAGGTTTTGCCACTTCGTCGACCACGGCTTCTGCAACGGCACAGGCCAGCGGGTTACCACCGTAAGTTGAGCCATGCGTGCCGATCTTCAGGTGCTGTGCCAGCTCAGTCGTTGTCAGCATGGCACCAATCGGGAAACCACCCCCCAGAGATTTCGCGGTGCTCAGGATATCCGGCGTCACGCCCAGCCCCTGATATGCGTAGAACTCACCGGTACGACCGTTACCCGTTTGAACTTCATCGAAAACCAGCAGTGCATTGTGCTTGTCACACAGTTCACGTACGCCCTGGATGAATTCTTTTGTCGGAGAAACAATCCCGCCTTCACCCTGCAGAGGCTCCATCATGACCGCACAGGTGCGATCAGAGATGTGCGCTGCCAGCGCTTCCAGATCGTTGTACGGCAAATGGGTCACTGCCTGAGGCTTTGGACCGAAACCATCGGAATAAGCCGCCTGGCCACCCACGGTGACGGTAAAGAAAGTACGACCGTGGAAACCTTGTTTAAAGGCGATGATTTCATCTTTTTCCGGGCCAAATTTGTCAGCAGCATAACGACGGGCCAGTTTCAGTGCCGCTTCGTTGGCTTCTGCGCCAGAGTTTGCGAAGAATACTTTCTCAGCAAAACAGACTTCAGTGAGTTTCTTCGCCAGACGCAGTGCAGGCTCGTTGGTCATCACGTTACTCAGGTGCCAGATTTTGTCTGCCTGATCTTTCAGGGCGGACACCATAACCGGATGGCAATGACCCAAGCAGCTCACCGCGATACCACCGGCGAAATCGATGTACTCACGGTCATCCTGGTCCCACACACGGGCACCTTTTCCTTTCACCGGGATGATTTGCATTGGGGAGTAACAAGGCACCATGACCTCATCAAAGGTTTGACGTCCTACTTTTTGTTCCGTCGCCATCATACTTTCCTTCTGTGTATATCGCTTTGCGCATAGTATTTACATAATTTTAACCGATTCCAATAGCAGAAAATGTTTTTTACAGTCCTGTAACCTTCATGGTTTTCTACTCCGGTTACATATTTATGCGCGATGAAGGAAAAGTTATTAAGACTAATTTCAGGAAAGGTGTTTTTCCCTGTAGGAATGAATGCCCCTGTTCAGGATTTGGTCAACTGCATAAGCTTGCGGCGGGTAACGGATAAAAATAATTCAGTTAATGTTGAGAAAAGTGACGTTGATCGCGCTTGTGAGACAGTACAAAACCGCCAAAAACAGGCATTAGACAAACTAATCGGACATTAGCGAGGCCCCATCTGACAGGGCCTGCGCGTAAATTCAGATTGTCGATACAGCGCGTTTCAGGAAGTTGGCCAGCAACTGATGGCCCTGCTCAGTGAGAATACTTTCCGGGTGAAACTGGACCCCTTCCAGCGGCAGGGTTTTGTGGGCAATTCCCATAATTTCGTCGCGTTCACCGTCCCGTTCCGTCCAGGCGGTAATTTCGAAACAATCCGGCAAAGTATCCGGCTGGACCACCAGTGAATGATACCGTGTGACGGTAAGTGGATTGTTCAGTCCGGAGAAAACACTGCGGTTGGTGTGGATCACGGGAGACGTTTTACCATGCATGACCTGGCGGGCACGCACCACTTTGGCCCCGAAAACCTGCGCAATCGACTGATGGCCGAGGCAGACGCCCAGAATCGGCAACTGACCGGCAAAATGTTCGATGGCAGCCAGAGAGATCCCGGCATCATCCGGCGTACAGGGGCCAGGCGAAATCACCAGGTGGGTCGGCGACAAGGCTTCGATGCCGTCAATATCAATCTCATCATGACGCACGACTTTGACCTCTTCGCCCAGTTCACAGAAATACTGGTAAAGGTTGTAGGTAAAAGAGTCGTAGTTATCGATGATTAACAGCATAAAATGTCCCTGCCCTGCGTGAAACGGCGCCCTATTTTGCAACAGAGAGGGAGAAAGGCAAGCAGGATCGCGCCCGGCTTGCCTTTATCTCATCAGAAACGACTGATATTAGTGTTTCATCCGGCAGCTTACACCGTTATACACCGCCTTCAGGCGCCCGTTCAGTTTCAGTGGCGTGTAAGAACATGGGACTTCAAACACACCGTAGGCCAGCAAGCTCAGGCTCACCGAGTCGCCCGCATGAATACCCACATGATTCAGAAAACGATTGTCTTCACGGTAGTGGCGTTTCTGCCCCGGCATCAGCCAGAACTGCGTGCTGTCCCAGTACCAGCGATTGAATACCGGATACACCGGATGCAGACTTTTGTTTTTGAAGGTCAGGTGGAAACCCGCGTTCCCCGGCTGTGGGTATTTCAGGCTGACAATCACAGGATCATGGTCCGATGCGGAATAAGGCCCCTGTGACTTCGCCAGATCACCGCTGTAACGATCGGAATATTCAAACAGCGTACTTTCAACAGAGTTGATGTGCCACTCTTCAACCCCGGCCACTTTCCCGGCCAGCGATGCATTGGCAAGTGCATGGTCCAGACTGCCCAGCTCTCCGTCATAACTGTATGAGTACGCCAGTGTGTCATGACCCTCAGTCGCCAGATTCACCAGACCCAGGCCTGGTCCGGCCTCAATGCCGGTTTCATGCAGGACTTTCCCGGCCACGGAGGTTCCGGAAGCAGAGACAATTTTCCGCGAGGCTGTTGCTGGTGCGTAGTCTGTCAGCACTCGGATCGGATCTTCTTTGGCGTAAGCGTTCATATCGCCCAGCACCAGTAAGTCGCCATCCACATGTTTCAGCGCATCCGACAGCACCATAGCCGCCGAGACACGGAAAGCATTACAGTGGCCCTGCAAATCCGCCGGATCGGTATCATACTCACCGCTGATCCAATCTTCGTAGCAACCTGAGCCTTTTGATTTCAGATGGTTCACCACCACCGTCAGCGGTTTGGCATCGTCGATCCCTTTCACGGTAAAAGACTGCATCAGGCTGTCGCGCTGGAAGACTTCCAGCGCTTTTGACTCACCCTGCGGGTTAGTCCCGGTCAGTTGCTGCTTGGGCATTCGGATCACCTGAGCAGCCTGAGCTGGCTCTGCTTTCGCCGGGCGATAAATCAACGCCACGGTAATGGCGTCTGTGCCCAGGAATTTGCCCTGATACAGATCAGCCTGCTCAATGGTGATATAGCGGTAGTGGTCCGCCGGATCATTGAAGGCTTCATTGAGTGTGGACACCAGGTTTGCCAGCGCGCTGTCTTCGGCAAACCCATTGTTTTCCATTTCCATGATGCCCACGATATCTGCATCCATGGCCGCCAGCGCATTAACAATCTTCGTGCGCTGCAACTGAAAATCAGCCTCAGTTTTCGCCCCGCGGTTACAGCCTTTCGCCGCATCTGCATCGGCCTGATCTTTACATCTGGCATTCAGCGGACCGCCGATATCGCTGTCACTGGTGAAGAAGTTCAGGACATTAAAACTTGCGACTTTCAGTTGAGCATCCGGCACCACCTGAGGCGCGACCGTCCGGTCACTGGTGTGAATGAAGTCAGCCGCTGAAACCGTATTGGTCGGGATCAGGCGATATTCGCCATAACTGTAGCCAATCACCCCTTCGAGGTTCACGACTGTATCGCCAACGCGAATATAGCCCTGTTCAGCATCCAGCCCCGGGAAATACGGGATCACCCCATCCGGAGCTTTGGCATCGGTATCAATATAGAGCTGGTTTTTGTCGTTCGCCGCAGCCAGCACTTTGGCGGCTTCACTGCCGGCCACATGCAACTGTGTCGGTTTGACCAGCGGCGCTTCGTGCGACAGCACCATGTTGTTACGGTAAGAGTCGTAATCAAAGCCAAAGTTACGGGTCACTTTGAGATCACTGTCCTCGTTCAGACGCACACGCATGCCTTCATAGCGTTCCATCGCATCGGCCAACTGCTCTCCGTCTTCCAGCTCAATGGCAACCGGAGACGGCACCCCGCCTGAGGATTCAATTTGCACTTTGCCTTGTTCTGCCACCAGCTGAGTCAGATCGTAATGTTCTTTCACTTTGGCTTGCAGGCAAACGGTCATGCCCGGCTGGACATCTGCCGCGACTTTACCGCCGGTATAAACAAAAATACCGTCCGAGGTTGCAGGATTCTCATCCCCTTCCGCGTCCTGTAAGAAAAATCCTTGATACAGGCTCTGGGTGGATGCCGTCACGACACCACGAACGAAATACGCTTCATCGCTGGTGTACTTGCCTTCCGGGATCATCGGGCTTTTCAGTCCGTCGCCCTGAATGTCATAGATTGGGGTCAGCGTTTGCGCGTCACAGCTAAAGGTGTCCGCCAGCGCGTGCACAGGCAAAAAGCCCATGGCAGCGACGAATGGCAAAAGTTGGGTACGAAGCATTGTCTGCAATCCTTTACATTTATTGAGAGGTATATCTAAAAAGTCATGCATTATTTAGCAGAGATACATCTCATGAATGTGACAAAGGTTACAAATAAGTCGCTTACGCACTAAAACGCTTCGTTTTGGTGATCTTGCTCCAAAAAGAAACCTCATAAAATTGTGCACGACGGGCATAAAAAAAGCAGAAGGCAATGCCTTCTGCTTACAGTTGTTCGCTGAGTGTGAGCTGAGCGTTAAGGGCGGTTCACAAAACCAACGGCTTCGTACACTTTTTTCAGCACTTCTGCGGCGCGGGCAGATGCTTTTTCTGCACCTGTCTTCATGACCTGATCCAGCAGTGCGCGATCGTTGCGGTATTCATGGTAACGGGCCTGCAGCGGCTCCAGCATGGCAACCACAGCTTCTGCGGTATCTTTTTTCAGATGGCCATACATTTTGTCGCTGTATTCCGCTTCAATATCGGTCAGAGGCTTGCCCGTCACACCCGACAGAATGCCCATCAGGTTTGACACACCCGGCTTGTTTTCAATGTCGAAAACCACACGTGGTGGCTCTTCAGAGTCAGTCACCGCACGCTTGATCTTCTTGGTAATGACTTTCGGGTCTTCCAGCAGACCAATCACATTGTTACGGTTATCGTCCGACTTGGACATTTTCTTCAGTGGATCCTGCAGGCTCATGACGCGGGCACCCACCGGCGGGATATAAGGTTCCGGCACGATAAAGGTATCGCCATACAAGTTATTGAACCGGATTGCGATGTCACGCGCCAGCTCCAGATGCTGTTTCTGATCGTTCCCAACCGGCACCTGATGTGCGCCATACAGCAAAATGTCTGCCGCCATCAGTACCGGATACGAAAACAGACCCGCGTTGATGTTTTCTGAGTGACGCTGAGATTTGTCCTTGAACTGCGTCATCCGGTTCAGTTCACCCATCTGAGTGTAACAGTTCAGAACCCACGCCAGCTGCGCATGCTCCGGTGCATGAGATTGAACAAACAGCGTGCTCTTTTCCGGGCTGACACCCACGGCCAGACACAGAGCCAGCGCATCCAGCGTGGCTTCACGCAGAGCAGCCGGATCCTGACGCACGGTAATCGCATGCAGGTCAACCACACAGTAATGGCAGTTATAATCATCCTGCATTTGTTCCCACTGACGCAGCGCACCCATGTAGTTACCAATACTTAACTCACCGGAAGGCTGTACGCCACTAAATACAATGGGTTTACTCATGATGGGATATTCCTGTTTTTCCTAAACTTATCCGGTAACACCTGTCACCGGACAAACGATATGACAATAAATGATTGGACTCGACCGGCTCAGCTCAGAGTCACCACATCCAGCAGTTGGCTGAACTGAGTCAGCACCCGATCCGGGTTGCTGTCGCTGATTGGCTGGCCATAGTTATAGCCGTAAGTCAGGCCGACAACATAGCATGAGGCTGCCTGTGCTGCCAGAACATCATTCCGGGAGTCGCCAACCATCAACATCTCTTTGCAACTCACGCAATGTTTTTCCATCAGCCAGTGCAGTGCGTAGGGATCCGGTTTCTTTTTCGGGAAAGTATCGCCACCAATCACATCGGCAAAATAATGATCGATGCCGTACTCTGCCAGAATATGTGGCACGAACTGAAACGGCTTGTTCGTCACGATAGCCATCGGCATCCCCGCCTGATGCAGTGCTTCCAGCGTTTCTTTCACTCCCGGATACAAAATCGTTTTCTGATGCCCGCCTTCCTGGTAAAAGCGGTTGAACATCGCGAGCGCTCGCTGATGCAAAGCCGGGTCCAGTTCAGGGTCTAAATCAATACTCTGGCTCAGCGCACGGCCAATCAGAATTTCGGCACCGTTCCCGATCCAGGCTTGTACCTGAGCTTCTGTGACGCCCGGCAGGCCCAGTGCCTGCATGGTTTTATCTGCGGCATCTGCCAGATCAGGCACGCTGTCGAGCAGCGTACCGTCAAGATCGAATGCAATCAGCTTGATGTTGTTCATTTTCATCCGCGATTCACCTTCGCCAGCTCGGCACGCATTTCATCGATCACAGCTTGATAGTCCGGTTCACCGAAAATGGCCGAACCTGCAACAAACATGTCGGCACCGGCTTCTGCGATCTCACGAATATTTTCGACCTTGACCCCACCGTCGATTTCGAGGCGGATCGCCTGGCCGGACGCTTCAATTCGTTCGCGTACCTGGCGCAGTTTTTCCAGCGTATGCGGAATGAAAGACTGGCCGCCGAATCCCGGGTTCACCGACATCAGCAAAATCATGTCCAGCTTATCCATCACATGATCCAGATAATGCAGGGGCGTGCCCGGATTAAAGACCACACCGGCCTGACAGCCGTGGTCTTTGATCAACTGCAGGCTGCGATCCAAATGCTCTGTCGCTTCGGCATGAATGGTGATCATCGTGGCCCCCGCTTTGGCAAAATCCGGAATAATCCGGTCGACCGGTTTCACCATCAGGTGAACGTCAATCGGAGCAGTGATGCCATAATCACGCAGCGCTTTACAGATCGGCGCGCCAAACGTGAGATTCGGGACGTAATGGTTATCCATCACGTCAAAGTGAATCACATCAGCGCCCGCTGCCAGCACTTTTTCAACGTCTTCACCCAGGCGGGCAAAGTCAGCAGACAAAATGGAAGGAGCGATCAGAAAATCCGTCATGTTCAGCCTCTGTACTCAATTGGTTTCCCCGGACTTCACCGAGGCGGATATGAGGCAAAATTCTACCCGATCTGGGCCGGGATGTCTTATACCAATCAAAGTCAGTCAATGATCAGAAATAGCGCAGGGGAAATGTTTGAGAACAAGGCAAACTTTTTAGATAAGTAGTTATTCTACAATCAAAAAATTTAACGCAGTGATCGAACAATTGAACAAGCTAGGATGACCAGTGATTGACTGCGATTGGTATTAGGCTCTGTTGCGCTTTCACCATTGATTTTTGTCCGGGATAAAAACGCAGAGACGGCTATGCTATAAGAAATGAAGTTCAGGCGTTGGTTTCACAAACAGGGAAAAGTCCATGACCAAGTCCTCTCCACGCAAAAAGAACAATGTCTTTCGCAGTGTGGCTGCTGCCATGTTTGGTGTGCAGTCCGATCGGAACCGGCAACAGGATTTCAGCCAGCCCAGCGCCCTGCCGTTCATTCTGGCAGGGGTGGTTTTCATCGTGGTGTTTGTGATGATTCTGGTTGGGATCAGTCAGCTGGCGGCGGGCTGAAAAGCGCCAGGAGTTCGTTGACTTTATTCCGGCCACTACCGTTGCGGCTGATGGTTCGTTTGACCTTCACCACCGACAAGTCCGCCCCGTGATATAAACGCCGGGTCAGTGTGGTGTCATGATTTGAAATCAGCACCGGGATCCCGCGTTGTGTTGCCGTGTTTTCTGCCACATCTGCCAGCGCGGCCTGATCGTCGAGACTAAAACCATTCCCGGCGTAAGAGGTAAAATTCGCTGTGGTTGAAAGCGGCGCATACGGCGGATCGCAATACACCACACTCCCCTTACGAGCCCGGGAAAATGTCTGATGATAGCCTTCGCAGATAAAGGTGGCTTTCTTCGCCTTTTCGGAAAAGAAAATCATCTCTTTTTCAGGAAAATACGGTTTCTTATACGATCCAAAAGGCACATTGAATCCACCTTTTTTGTTATAACGGCACAGGCCGTTAAAGCCGTGGCGGTTCATATACAGAAAATACAGCGAACGCTGATAAGGATCCTGAGTCTGATTGAAGGCTTCCCGAATGGCCAGGTAAGCGCCTTTTTGATTGTATTCCGGCGTGAAAAACGCCTGCGCGTCTTGAATGTAACGCTCAGGTTCATGTTTCAGCACGTTATACAGATTGATCAGATCCGGGTTGATATCGGCCAGCAGATAATCTTCATAATCCGTGTTGAGAAACACGGAACCCGCTCCGACAAAAGGTTCAACCAGTTTACGCGCAGGGGGCAGATGTCGTCTGATATCTTCGACCAGAGAGAACTTACCTCCGGCCCATTTCAGAAAGGCACGCTGCTTTTTCATTTGGTTAACCTACCACCCATAGCGACTGTTTTTGCAAAGGTGGCGGATTGTAACCTATTTCTCACCTGACCCCTACTGCTAGAGCGCATTTATCGCCCTTGTCTGTGGAATTCCTGCTGCGGATTCAGTCCGGATTACTGTGGCCGGTCGATTTCACGATGAATCTGCGTATAAGACTTCACCCAGGGCTGGACAGCCTGCACTTTATCCGGCAATTGCGACTGTGCCTGACGTGCTGCTGCCACCGTGGCAAAATCGCCGGTGACAACAATGTACCAGCGTACACCCTGACGTTGCGTCTGATACACCTGGGCGATCTCCTGAATGCCGTATTCAGTCAGGAAACTGCGGGTCGCTTCCAGAGAATGCATGGCAGCAAGTTGCAGCGCATAATGGCGGCTGTTCACCGCTTTCAGCGTTTCTTTATCTGCCTGCATCGCAGCCTGCAACGCGGCAAAAGGTACAACAGGTTCAGTCTCCGCCTGCGTTTGTGCAGGCGCAGGGTTTTCCGTCACTTCCGGCGCGGTGTCGGATTCAGCTTGTACTTCCGGCGGCGCATTTGTTACCTCCTGAATGGCGGCATTCAGCGCTGCACTACCTGCCACCGCCTGTTCACCGGAGCCTCCGGTTTCCTGTTCGGTGATCATGGCATCGACGAGATCAGACGGCACCACAACCCGCTTACCGGTATCGCCGGATCGGCCAACCGTCAGCCCTTCAAATTCTACCGGCGGCGGCAAGGTGTCTGCGCTCTCGGTATCCTGCGGCAGACCTTCTGACACTTCAGTCTCGGACGTATCCAAGACTGAAGGAGCCCCCTCATCCACCACAAGGGTCGTGTCTGCTGTGACTTCCGGCAGTTGCGTCTCAGATTCGGCCAGCGCCTCATCCATGGCGACTGGTGCCGGTTCATTCGTCTCCGGCTCGCGTTGCTGCGCAGCGTCCTGCCCGGAGGGAAAATACCAGAATACGACCCCAGCAATCACCAGCGCCAGCAAAACAGCCAGCAGTGATAAGGGAGAAAACGTGCGTGACGAGGATGAAGCCATATTTTCGACCTCCGTGCGATTGAGTGCAGTCAGAGCACCCGGTGTCGGGGGAACCTGTTCAGCCTGCGATTTAAGTGTCCGTCGCTGATTGGCATCCAGAGAATGACTGGAAAGCACCAGCTCAAGAAATGTCTGAACTTCCGGTTCGGACAACGGGGGAATTTCCAGCTCCAGTGGCGCCTGCCCCTGCCCATGGGAAACCTGACGTAATGCTTTGGTTAACCGACCAGTCTGACTAAAGAGTAGTACATTGACCTGCCAGTCTGCAGCCGACTGTGCCTTGGTGACCAATGCCCAGAGCTCCCCGATTAACGCCGGACTCAGCATCTGAGCGTCATCGATCACCAGCAATAGCTCAACCGGCTTCCCTTCCAGTAACCGCTCCAGCGATTGTTGTAAGGGATCGGTGTCGTTAAACACGGCATTGGGGATCAGCTGATTGAGCAAGATAGAGCGATGCTGATTATCTTGCTGTGCCGGATGGCACATCAGCAGCGCTTGTCGGGCCTGGCTGCCATCGGCATCGGCCCATTGTTCAAGATATCGTTGGGCCAGCCAGGTTTTACCGGCCCCTTCATCGCCGCTGATTTGGATCAAATGGGAGCCAAAACGGGTCAGAAACTGTACCCGGGAGAGGAGATGGATCTGGCTGTCCAGATCCAGAGACGTCAAAGAAGCGGCTATCGTCATGCAATAATTACAACATCAGGGTTCGATCACCTGACGCAGGAGGTCATGCGGTACATCAGCAACCACTTCAGCACTACCGATTCCGGTTGGCAGTACCAGTCTGAGTTTGCCCGACAACACTTTCTTATCCCGCATCATGTGCTTGATATAATGGTCAAAGGTCATGGTTTCCGGTGCCTGAACCGGTAAGTCCGCAGCCACCAGCAATTGGCGAATATGTGCCGCTTGCTCCGGTGTCAGCAGTCCCAGCAAACAGGCTGTTTGTGCAGCCTGAACAGTACCGGCTGCAACAGCTTCACCGTGAAGCCAATTACCATACCCCATCTCAGCTTCAATCGCATGACCAAAAGTGTGACCCAGATTCAGCAGCGCGCGTACACCTGACTCTTTCTCGTCAGCCGCGACCACATCGGCCTTAATTTGGCAGCATCGGGCAATCGCCTGACTCAGAGCTTGCGGTTCCAGTGCACGCAGCTGCGCCATGTTTTTTTCAAGCCACTCAAAGAAATCCAGATCGACAATCACGCCATATTTGATCACTTCGGCCATCCCGGCTGCAAATTCACGTGCAGGCAGGCTTTTCAGACAATCGGTGTCGATCACCACGGCCTTAGGCTGATAAAAAGCCCCGATCATGTTCTTGCCCAGTGGATGATTCACGGCAGTCTTACCGCCGACAGAGGAATCAACTTGTGCCAGCAGCGTGGTCGGGACCTGAATGAAGTCGACGCCCCGCTGAAAACAGGACGCGGCAAAACCCACCACATCGCCAATAACACCGCCGCCCAAAGCAACGAGCACGACATCACGGCCATAACTGCCTTCGAGCAGAAAGGTCATGATTTGATTGAAGGTATCGAGGTTCTTGTACTGTTCGCCGTCTGGCAGATTCAGCAGGGCCACATCTTTCGCCAACGGGCGAAGCGTGGCCTGCAGTGTCTCAGCATAAAGCGGTGCAACGGTGTCGTTGCTGATGATCACAACCTGGCGACCAGCCACAGAGGAGAAATAGTCCGGATTCGACAGTAATCCGGTGCCAATTGAAATGTTGTAACTTCTTTCACCCAGATTAACTGTAATCCGCTCCATGGCTCGCTGTGTCTCCGTAGTTAACGCTCTTCCAGCATTTTAATGATTTGATTGGCGACGACCTTTGCACTCTGGTCATCGGTCCGTACGACGTAATCCGCCACTTCTTCATACAATGGATTACGCTCCTGCGCAAGCGCTTCAAGCACTTCGCGGGGATTATCTGTCTGCAACAGCGGGCGCTTCTTGTCACGCTGTGTGCGTGCCAGTTGCTTCTCAATGGTGGTTTCCAGATACACCACAATACCGCGGGCAGAAAGACGGTTCCGGCTCTCTTTGCTTTTCACCGAGCCACCCCCGGTCGCCAGCACAATACCCTGCTCCTGCGTGAGATCGTCAATGACCGCTTCTTCACGGGCACGGAACCCGTCCTCGCCTTCCACATCGAAGACCCAGCTGATATCAGCACCGGTTCGATCTTCGATCACAGAATCTGAGTCCAGAAACTCCATATGTAACTGCTGTGCTAGGTGTCTGCCAATGGTGCTTTTACCGGCTCCCATTGGGCCTACCAAGAAAATATTTCGTTTTTCAGCCATGTTTAGCAAATATACGCGCGGTTAAAAAATAGACAAAAAAGCCCACAGGCTTTTGATTTACAAGCCCGAGGCGCCAACTTCCTCACATTTCATTCGTGATAAGACCGAAAATTATCTCAGGACTGACAGCTGTTTGGCAATAGCCAGTCGCCGTCAAGAGGGTGATCTCTGGCAACAGATAGCGCTGTGGGCTGCGTATCACCTCGCTATCGCAGGATTTTTGGCGTGACAAAAATTAATAGCTCTCGCCGTGCATCCCGCTCCATCGTCTGCCGGAACAAGGTACCGATCAAGGGTAAATCCCCCAGCAAGGGGACCTTGCGGACCGACTGACTGAACTGATGCTGAAAAATTCCGCCCAGCACGATGGTTTCTCCATTCTCTACCAGTACCTGAGTGCCGATCCGTTGTGTATCGATGGCAACCGCCTCCCCCGTGCCGGTATTCACCGACTCACCCGGCTTGTTCTGGGTCACTTCCAGATCCAGCACCAGTTTGTCATCCGGCGTGATTTGCGGGGTCACCATCAGGCTGAGCACGGCTTTTTTAAAGGACACCGAAGTCGCGCCGCTGGAAGCCGCTTCCAGATACGGAATTTCTGTGCCCTGTTCAATATAGGCCATTTTCTTATTGGTCGTCACCAGGCGGGGGCTGGAAATAATTTCGGCTTTGTCTTCCGCCTGTAAGGCGGACAGTTCCAGATCCAGCAACTGATCCCCCAGTTTTGCAACCTGAAAAGCGATTCGGGCTGCACCTGCCTGAGCGCCGAGATTCACATTCAGCAGTTCATGAAGCTCAGGGGAGCCCGCCTCCGGATTGAGTGTGGCAAGATTGGCCTCAATCGAGCCTCCGATCGTGAGGTCGCCCTGTATCTCGGACATGGCCCAGCGAACACCCAGATCAGACATATCTCTTTCGTTCATACTGACAATCCGGGCCTCTATTTGCACCTGCCTGACCGGCTGATCCAGCGCCGTGATAATGCCCTGCAAACTCTCCAGATTTTCCACCTGATCTTTCACAATCAATGCATTGGTTCGGTCATCGACATGCAGCGCACCCGAGGCAGTCAGCAGGCTTGGCTGGCCCGCTTTGCCTGCCAGCAAATCGGCCAGTTCTGTTGCTTTCGCATACCGGATAGGTATCACACGCGTATTCAGCGCGGACGAATTGCTGTCGGTCAGCCGATGCTCCGGTGTTTCCATCGCATAATGCGCCAGCTCATCTGGTGTTGCCACTAACATGACATTTTCCTGCCGGACATAAGCCAGCCCCTTCAGGCGTAAGATATGATCCATCGCCTGTGCCCAGGCCACTTCTTTTAAATGCAGCGTGATACTCCCCTGAACGGCGTCCGACACAATCAGGTTGGTCTGCTGGTAATCCGCCATGACCTGCAACAGTTGCCGGACAGGCACATCCTGAAAGTTCAGTGAGATCCGTTTTTGATGTGCTGAGTCGGCCGTCGCTGACGCAGCAACAGCAGAGAGCGGCATCAGTCCGCCGCCCCAGATCAAGGCGAGCAAAATACAATAGATAGGCATGATGAGTGATGTTCCTGAAATTGGATTTACAACGGTGGCTGGGTGAAAACGCGGGAGACAGACAGCGTGTCTTGCAACAGGAGTGTCTCGCGGTGTTGTGTTGCGCAGCCGGCGGGCTCCTGCCATTCAACAACCGTTTGCTTAGGGGTAACTTCAATGACCCGGCGCTTTGGGTCTAAGGCATCCCCAGCGGTCACCCGCATCAATTGCCCCGAACGGTGCAGTACCAATGCCCAGCGGCCTGATTCATCCTGCAGGCTCCCCAGCATCCGGTATCCGCTCTCCCCGTCAGGTTTCACGCAGACGCTGGCCTGATCAGATTCGGCAATCCCCGGCCCCCCAAACATCCGGCGTTCGGGGTGAGCTTCGAAGACCGGCGCTTCGGCCAGAACGAAAACAGAGGCTGAGGCCCAGTAACTGACCAGAAGAACGCAAAGCGCACAGATCCTCATAGCCATGGGAACGGCTCCTGAATACCCGACTGAGGCTCCGTTTGCGCCACATGCCGAGTGGATGACGCATCCCGGTATAAGATCGCACGACCTTTCAGGATCAGCGGGCCATGCACCCCATCACCCGCTTGCAATGACAATGAATGGACAGCAAAGATCCAAGACTGCGCCGCCAGTGTCGCCAAAAAACGCCCCAGCGCGTCATAGGTGCCGCTGAATTCAAATTGCAGTGGCTGAATGCGATACCAGTCCCGCGCTTCAATAGCCTCCCACTGAAGGTGTTGCAATTGCACACCCATCTGAGGGGCCTGTTGTTGCAGCAGGTTCAGCACACCGACCATTCCGGCCTCGTCCGGCAAGCGTCTCAGTTGCTGCTGGAATTGCGCTTCCAGTGCGCCAGCCTGTGCCTGTAATCCCGGCAATTGATTCACCCTGACAACAGCCTGGCTCAGTTGCACCGTGGACGCGGCTTCAGTCAGCACCAGTTGCTGCGTTTGCTCACGCAGTGGGATCAGCAACCAGTAAGCGCCACAGCCCAGCACCACCAAACTCAGGATCAGACAAAAGCACAGCTGATCACGAGCGGGCCTGTCCGCTAAAGTTTCCAACGTCAGATCACGCCAGTCATTCATCAGCCACCCCGTGTCCTGTTGGCGGTAAATCCATCGACAAATAAAAGCGCTGCCCGCCCGCCAAAGCTCCCGGACGCTCGACCGAATTTAACCGGAGCAAACCAGGACCGTACACAGCTTCACTCTGTGACAGAAATTGTGTGATTGCCGCTGCATCCGACGTCTGAGCCACCAGTTTGATCTGCCCCGACGTCAGCGTCAGGCGCTCCAGATAAACGGACGCGGGGAGTAAAACCGGCAATTGATTCAGCAAGGTGATCAACGGAAACCGGTCATGATGCCACTGAGAAAACTGCTCCAGACGGTCGTGATACATCGCCATGTCCTGCTCAAGCGTGGCCACCTGTGCCAGTTGAGGTGCCAGAACCTGCAACTGCTGTACAAGCTTCTGATGACTGGACTGCTGAACCTGATACTGACGGGTCATCACAAGCCAGAGCACCCACAAGATCAGAAAAGCCATTCCAACGCCGCATCCGGCCCATCCGTAAAAGCGGCGACGGTGCGCCCGTTGCTGCATCGCCCGCCAGGGCAGTAAATTGACAGCCATCAACATGCCAGTGCCCCCCGGATCGCCAGGGCAGCAGCTCTGCACCAGCGTCCATCTTCCGGCAGTTGCACTAAGGTCGCCGGAGACTGAAACGGAAACAACTGAGCCGGAGTCAGACGAGAAACGGAGCGACCACCAGGTGAGACAGACTCGGACAATGTCTCAGCGATCTGACCCGGCCCGGCAAACCAGAGGGGCGAACACTCAGTCTGCCCGTCTTCACCAGCAGCCGCCAAATGATGGGGCAGATTCCGGAAGATCGTTTCAGACGTTGCTCCCTCAGCAACATGGCGATGGAATGGTTCCGGGTGACGGTGATTGGCCACCAGTTCCCAACCCCGCTCATGCAGATAAACCAACGCCGGATGCTTCGTGGCAGGCACTGCCCGCGACTCCGCCAGATATTTCAGCAACCAGAGTAATGCCCGGCCCTGCAACTCCATCACCGTCGGGTGAAACCCTGCGGCTTTAGCCTGACCGGAAATCGTTTCAACACGTACCTTTCTGGCGGCAAAGACCCGATAGCGCATGTCCTGTTCCTCTCCTTCTGCGCCGGACAAAAGATAATAGTCGAGCGACAAAACCTCTGGGTCGAGGGCCAGCGCGCGAGCCAGCTCCTGTATCAGAAGACCCGTTAAATCTT
This sequence comes from Photobacterium sp. 1_MG-2023, assembly GCF_030547945.1. NCBI lineage: Bacteria > Pseudomonadati > Pseudomonadota > Gammaproteobacteria > Vibrionales > Vibrionaceae > Photobacterium > Photobacterium sp. 1_MG-2023. Next base: position 37,635 of record NZ_JAUORR010000007.1, read on the forward strand.
CCTCCCAGTGTGATTCAACCGTGATTTCCCGCTGGATGACATCCTGATCCGACATAGATAAAACACAACGCCCGGTTCGCTTTGGAAGCAAGGTCCGTAATTGACGCAAGGCTGACAACAAGGCATCCCCGTAAACGCTATCCTCAACGGGCCTGCCGGCGGACGACGGTCCAGTTTCGTTTTCGGGAAAAAATGGGACTTCTGCATACGCAGACAGTATCAATTGCGTTTTATTTTGCTTCAGCACGACCGCCTTTACACTATGGTGATCAATATCGATTCCGGTCCAGACTGGTTTGTGCAACATAGCGTGGTATGCTCCCCTGTTAGCGACAAGGCAAAATTATTCGAATAAACACCTTTGGCGGCGTTAAATTTTTTTGAGTTATCTTTATACTACTGACTGAAATAGCGCGGTTGGCCGAACGAAGGTGTAACGGGAATTCTCAAGTGAAGTTCATAAAGCGATTATTTATCTTTGCAATTATTTGCATCATTCTTGGAGTCAGTACGATTTTTGGTTTCTATCTGTACCTGAAGCCAGATCTCCCTGACGTAGCAACGCTGAAAAATGTTGAATTACAGACCCCCATGCAGGTGTACAGTGCCGATGGTGCGTTGATTTCCCAATTCGGTGAAAAACGACGTATCCCACTGACGCTGGATGAAATCCCTCCGCAGCTGGTTCACGCCATTATTGCCACAGAAGACAGCCGCTTCTATGACCATCCGGGCATTGACCCGATCGGCATTACCCGGGCCGCTTTTGTCGTTGCCACATCCGGCAGTGCCAAGCAGGGCGCCAGTACCATTACTCAGCAGCTTGCGCGAAACTTTTTCCTCAGCAATGAGAAAAAGCTGATGCGTAAAATCAAAGAGATTTTCATCGCAGTGCACATCGAGCAACTGCTGACCAAAGATGAAATCCTTGAGCTGTATCTGAACAAAATCTATCTCGGCTACCGTGCCTACGGCGTCGGTGCTGCGGCTCAGGTTTATTTCGGCAAAGAAATCAGTCAGTTGACCTTAAGTGAAATTGCGGTGATTGCCGGTCTGCCGAAAGCGCCTTCCACCATGAACCCGATTTATTCGCTGGATCGGGCGACCACGCGTCGCAATGTGGTACTGAGCCGGATGCTGGATGAGAAATACATTACCCGCGCCGAGTTTGAACAGGCCAAAGCCGAGCCGATTGTTGCCCGCTACCACAGTGCGGAAATTGAACTCAATGCACCTTACTTTGCCGAACGCGCCCGTGCGTGGATGGTGGATCGCTATGGTGAAGATGCATACACCTCTGGCATGAAGGTCTACACCACAGTTCATCCGAAGCTGCAGCGCGCTGCACAGCAGGCCGCCATTCAGAATTTGATGGAATACGATCAGCGCCATGGTTTCCGCGGTGCTGTCGCCACACTCTGGATGCCAGAGCAAAGCGCTTGGGAAGAAGAGAAAATTCTGGATCATCTGGCTAAACAGCCAACATATGGTGAACTGGATCCGGCCGTCGTGCTTCAGGTGAACGCCGAGACAGCAGAAGTCCTCCTCAAAGACGGCCAGCACCAGATACTGAACTGGGACGGCATGAAGTGGGCACGCCGCTTTATCACCGATTCCAGCCAGGGCGCGGCTCCGAAAAAGGCCACAGACATTCTTGAGCCCGGTCAGCAGATCTGGGTACAGCATCAGGGTGAGCAATGGGTGTTGAGTCAGGTCCCGGATGCGAATACCGCCTTTGTGGCCATCTCCCCCTATAACGGTGCCGTTCAGGCCATGGTGGGCGGGTTTAACTTCGTCCACAGCAAGTTCAACCGTGCCACACAGTCGATTCGTCAGGTGGGTTCCAGCATCAAGCCATTCATCTATTCTGCGGGTCTGGATTCTGGCATGACGCTGGCCACGCTGGTGAACGATGCGCCGATCGACAGCCGCGACCACAGCATGGGCACGGCCTGGCGCCCGAAAAACTCACCACCAGTTTACGACGGCTGGACCCGTCTGCGCCGGGGTCTTGCTCAGTCGAAGAATGTCATGGCAGTCCGTGTGCTGCAGGATGTCGGACTGGATGACTCCATCAGCTATCTGACCCGCTTTGGCTTTAAGCGGAAGGATCTGCCACGCGCAGAAGCCATTGCACTGGGTGCTGGCAGCCTGACACCACTGGAAATGGTTCAGGGATTCTCAGTCTTCGCCAATGGCGGTTATTTTGTCGAGCCCTATTTCATTGAACGCGTCGAAGATGCCTACGGTAACCTGGTGTATCAGGCCCATCCGAATGTGGTCTGTAACGACGATTGCCAGCGTCAGGAGCAATTGGCGGGCAATCATGTCGTCGCAAGCCGCGCGGTGATGCATGATATCGCCATCAGCGAGGAAGAACTGGGCCCGACAGGCAGTGCCGATGCCAGCGAATTGCAGCAAATTCGTGTCGCACCTCAGGTGATTTCTGAACAGAACGCATTTCTGGTTCGTGAAATGCTGGAAAGCAACATCTGGGGCGGCGGCGACTGGCGTCATGATACCGGATGGAATGGTACGGGCTGGCGCGGACAGGCATTAAAACGCCGGGACGTGGGCGGCAAAACCGGAACAACCAATGACTCCAAAGATGCCTGGTATACAGGTTTCGGACCGGGCATTGTGGCCACTGCCTGGGTCGGTTTTGATGATCACAGCCGTGAACTGGGCCGCACCAGCCGCAACCCGAACCTTGATAGCGACCAGACTGCCGGCGCTGAAGCCGGTGCAAAAACGGCACAACCGGCATGGATTGGGTTCATGGGTAAAGCACTGGAAGACATTCCCGAGCAACGTAAACAGCTTCCGCCGCACATCGTTCAGGTTCGCATTGACCGCGATACCGGCAAGCTAACCCGACAAACGGACTACACCTCCATGTTTGAATACTTCATTCAGGGCACTGAGCCGAAAGACTATGTCGGTGAAGGTGGCGACAGCGGTATCTTCGAAAAAGACAGTTCTGATGAATTGTTCTGATCTCTGTGACTGACTGAAACCAAAAGCGCGCCTCTGGGCGCGCTTTTTTTGTGCTGCAAAGCTCCGGGATTTTTCCGAAATGCCAGCCTTTTTAAGGCGCCAGATACGCCGTAATACTCCGCCGGATCTGCTCAGCCAGCTGTTCATAGCGACCTCTCAGCGGTGAGCCCGGGCGGTAGGCCAGCGTGATCAACCGACTAGGTTCCGGCTCGCAGGCTTTGATATAACACACGCCATCCCGTTTGCTCGTATTCGGGGTTGCCAGCTTTGGCAGTAAAGTAATGCCACTCCCGGCTGCCACCATGTTGCGTAGGGTCTCAAGACTGGTGGCCTTAAAACTGCCGTCTTCTTTCGCTCCGGCAGCAAAACAAAAGCCCATCGCCTGATCCCGCAAACAGTGACCGTCACCCAGCATCAGCAAAGTTTGTCCGTTCAACTCATTCATGGGTAACTCAGGCCGGCCAGACCACGGGTGCCCTTCCGGCACGGCCAGAACCATCGGCTCGTGGTACAGCGACAGTTCTTTAAAATGCTCACTTTCTTTCACCGCCGCGAGAATAATACAGTCCAGCTTCCCTTCATCCAGCTGTTGCACCAGCACCTGTGTCTGCGCTTCATGCAAAAACAGCTCGAGCTGAGGAAACGCAGCCTTCAGCGCCGGAATGATGAGTGGCAGCAGGTAAGGCCCGACCGTTGGAATAAAACCGATATGCAAAGGCCCGGACATACTTTCCCCTTGCTGGCTGGCCATCTCGGACAGCACCTTCACCTCGTGCAATACCTTTTTCGCCTGATTCACCAGATTTAATCCAACATCCGTAAACAGTACCTTACGGCTGGTCCGCTCGAGCAAAGAAACGCCCAGCTCAGTTTCCAGCTTACGGATCTGCCCACTCAGTGTCGGCTGACTGACAAAGCACGCTTCCGCTGCTTTACGAAAATGCCGGTGTTCAGACAACGCCACAAGATATTCGAGATCACGGATGTTCATGTATCACTCTCTGTCACATTTAATAGGATTTGACGATTGATAAGATAACAGCAAACGATTGGAGCTATCAATTGGTATTTCGCATACTACATACATCGACAGGGGCAAGACAAAAAAGTCCCACATAATATTGAAATTCCAAACTTCCAACAGGAGCGCAACATGTTTACATCGAAAGAAGGCATGACCATCCCGCAAGTTACATTCCGTACCCGTCAAGGCGATCAGTGGGTTGATGTAACCACAGATGAACTGTTCAGCAATAAAACCGTTGTGGTGTTCAGCCTGCCGGGTGCATTTACCCCAACCTGCTCGTCAAGCCATCTGCCACGTTACAACGAGCTGGCTTCCGTGTTCGCTGCCCACGGTGTGGACGACATCCTGTGTGTCTCCGTCAACGACACCTTTGTGATGAATGCCTGGAAATCCGATCAGGAAGCAGAAAACATCACCTTCATCCCGGATGGAAACGGCGAGTTCACCAAAGGCATGGGCATGCTGGTTCAGAAAAACGATCTGGGCTTCGGAGACCGTTCATGGCGCTACAGCATGCTGGTGAAAAACGGTGTGGTTTCTAAGATGTTTATTGAAAACGATGAGCCGGGCGACCCGTTCAACGTCTCTGATGCCGATACCATGCTGAACTACATCGCCCCTGACTACAAACTGCAGGAGTCGATCACAGTTTTCACAAAACCTGGCTGTCCTTTCTGTGTCAAAGCGAAACAGAACCTGATCGACCAAGGTCTTCAGTTCGAAGAAGTGGTCCTGGGCAAAGATGCAACGACAGTGAGCCTGCGCGCCATTTCTGGCCGGAGCACTGTGCCACAGATATTTATTGGCGGAAAACACATTGGTGGCAGCGAAGAGCTGGAAGCTTACCTGGCTTAAGACCACCGGCAGGGTGAACACCACCCTGCTCCTCCCCAAATTCCGCCCTGAGAACTGATTGTCGTTGGAGAAAGATAATGAAAACCCTGACTGTTGATGTTGCTGTGATTGGTGGTGGTACGGCTGGCCTGGGTGCCTACCGTGCAGCAAAAGCCCACACCGACAGTGTTGTCATGATTGAAGGTGGCCCTTACGGTACCACCTGTGCCCGCGTGGGCTGCATGCCATCAAAACTCTTGATTGCCGCTGCTGAAAGCGTCCACAACATTGAAAAAGCCCCCGCCTTTGGCATTTACCCTCAGGGTGAGATTCAGATCAACGGCCGTGAAGTCATGGACCGCGTGAAACGCGAACGTGATCGCTTTGTCGGTTTCGTGCTGGAAAGCGTCGATGAAATTCCGTCGGAAGATAAAATCAGCGGCTACGCAACATTCGTGAACGACACTACCCTCGATGTTGACGGCCATACCCGTATTGAAGCGAAGCGGATCGTCATTGCCACCGGCTCTCGACCGGCCTACCCGGCGGTGTGGCATGAACTGGGCGACCGCCTGATCATCAATGATGATGTCTTTGAATGGGACGACTTACCGCCATCTGTTGCTGTGTTTGGCCCAGGCGTGATCGGACTGGAGCTGGGACAGGCCCTGCACCGTCTTGGTGTTGACGTGAAAATCTTTGGGCTGGGCGGTCAGGTTGGCCCGCTGACCGATGAAGAAGTCATGTCGTATGCCAATAAGACCTTCAACGACGAGCTGTATCTGGATGCCGATGTCAAAGTCGAGAGCATGAAGCGTGTCGGCGATGAAGTTGAAATTCAGTTCATCAACAAATCCGGCGTGCTGGAAACCCAGTATTTCAGCTATGTGCTGGCAGCAACCGGACGCCGTCCGAACATCGACAAACTGGCCATTGAAAATACCAGTGTCACGCTGGATGCTCGGGGTGTGCCGGTTGCGGACCACTTCACGCTGCAAACCTCGGTCGATACGATTTTTATTGCCGGAGATGCAAGCAACCAGTTGCCTTTACTGCACGAAGCCGCCGATCAGGGTCGGATTGCCGGTGACAATGCTGGCCGATTCCCGGATATACGTGCCGGACTCCGCCGCTCGAAGATTTCTGTGGTCTTTACAGAACCACAAATTGCGATGGTCGGTGAAAGCCGCCGCGAGATTAACCAGCGCTTAGGCAACTGTGGCTGCTACGAAGTCGGGACGGTTTCTTTTGAAAATCAGGGGCGCTCCCGGGTGATGCTGCGCAATCAGGGGATCCTGAATCTCTATGGCGAGCATGGCACCGGCCGCTACCTCGGCGCTGAAATGATTGGCCCGAGTGCGGAACATCTGGCTCACCTGCTCAGCTGGGCGCATCAGAATCAAATGACGATTGCTCAGATGCTGGACATGCCGTTCTACCATCCGGTGATCGAAGAAGGGGTGCGGACCGCACTGCGCGATTTAAACGCCAAGCTGCATCTGGGTCCGGAAATGATCAAACACTGTCTGGACTGTGGTCCGGGCTGTTAACCGAGCTCACAACGACACTGCAACATCCAATCTCAACGGGAAAGCAAAAGCGCCGGATCTCCGGCGCTTTTTTTATCTTTGAACCTGCCGTCGTTAGGCCACATTCACACTGGGAATCATCTGCTGATCCAGCCGGACTTCCAGCGCCACTTCATCACAGGCATGCTGACGCGGACACATATCGCAGTCTTTCATTACTTTTTCCGGCAACAGGGCTTTTGACGTCGGAATAAAGTCCTGCTTCATAAAGAACTCCGGCACTCGAGTCAGCACAAAGACGCGCTTGATCGCCATCTGATTCGCTTTTTCAAGCAGATGAAGTACCAGTGCCTTCCCCTGCCCCTGATGCTGCCAGCCGGCCTCGATCCCCAGTGAGCGGATTTCAGCCAGGCCAGAATCATAAACATACAGTGACGCGCAACCGGTCACGATCCCCTGCGTCTCCGCAACCGCAAAGGAGCCAATGTCCCGCACCAGTTCGTTCCGCGGACGGGGCAGGTTCTCACCCAGCCCAGCCCAGTAAGCCACCATCCCTTCAATGGCATCCAGATCGGTCAGACGAGCCCCCCGTACTTTCACCCCCGGCGCATGACGTTTCGACAGGCGCTTCTCCGTCTGAGCAATGGCATGGTCGACCTGATTTGGTGCCACACCGCCCAGCGCGCAGCGTTTTTCCAGACAGGATTCAATGGTCAGAATCGGATACACATCTGCGTCAATCACCGGCGAGAAGGCTTTCATCTCATCCAGCGATAACTCTTCCAGCGCACAGCCTCTTTCTATCGCCGCGACTACTGCCACGCCGACAATATGGTGCGCTTCCCGGAACGGAATGCCTTTCGCCACCAGATAATCAGCCAGCTCGGTGGCATTCGAATAGCCCTGCATTGCCGCTTCCAGCGTCCGGTCTTTATTGACCTTGATGCCGTCAAAGCACAGCGCTGCCATTTCCATGCATTCATGCCAGGTGTCCAGTGCATCGAACAACCCTTCTTTGTCTTCCTGCATGTCTTTGTTGTAGGCCAGCGGCAAAGCTTTGACCGTCATCATCATCCCGGCCAGCGAGCCGTACACCCGACCACATTTGCCCCGGATCAGTTCCAGGGCATCCGGATTCTTTTTCTGGGGCATCAGGGAAGAACCCGATGTAACCGTATCCGCCAGTTCAATGAAGTTCGACTCACCGGAGTTATAGAAGATCATATCTTCTGCCAGCCGCGACAGGTGCAGCATGGAAATCGACGCCGTCGACAGCAGTTCCATGACATGATCCCGGTCCGACACCGAATCCAGACTGTTGCGGGTTGCCCGGTGGAAACCCAGACTGTGGGCCAGCGCTTCCCGGTCAATCGGATAAGCCGTACCGGCCAACGCCCCCGAGCCCAGCGGACAAGTGTCCAGCCGCTGCAGCGCATCACTCAGACGGGAATGATCCCGCTCAAACATTTCCACATAGGCCAGACACCAGTGCGCAAAGGTCACAGGTTGCGCCCGTTGCAGGTGCGTGTAGCCCGGCAGCACCGTGGTCTGATGCTCGCGGGCAACGGTCGTCAGTTGGCTTTGCAGGTGGTCCAGCATCATCAGCAGCTGATGTCCCTGCTGACGGCACCATAGCTTGAGGTCAGTCGCCACCTGATCATTCCGGGAGCGGCCTGTGTGTAATTTCTTACCCAGATCGCCCACCCGGTGAATCAGTTGCTGCTCTACCCAACTGTGAATGTCTTCAGCATCGGACTGAAGGATCTGCTGCGGATCCTCCATCACGGCAAGTTTCAGCTCATTCAGTGCCAGTTCCAGTTTCTGCTGTTCCATCTCGGTCAGTACCCCGACCTGACGCAGCGCTTTTGACCAGGCCACCGAGCCAACGATGTCCTGCTCCGCCAGGCGGTAATCAAATCGCAGGGAATCATTAAACTGCTTGAACCGAGTATCTGCTGCCTGACTAAAACGTCCGCCCCATAGTGCCATGGTACTTCTCCTTTCCTGTACGACCGATGTTGCTCACATGTCTTTTCGTAATGCGCTTTGCGCTGTGTTATTTATTTTTTCTGTTCGTTCAGTGCACGGATACGGCTGGCCAGCGAGTACAGGCGGATAAAGCCACCCGCATGGCTGTGATCGTACACTTCATCTTCACCAAAGGTTGCAAACTCTTCGGAGTACAGGCTGTTCGGTGAACGCTTCTGTACCGCAGTCACCTGACCTTTGTAGAGTTTCAGCACCACTTCACCATTCACATCCTGCGCCAGCTCATCTGCGGCAGCCAGTAACGAACGGCACAGCGGTGTAAACCAGCGGCCATCGTAAATCAGATGCGAAGCTTTCAGTGCGATGCTTTCACGGAACTCAAAGGAATCCTTGTCCAGCACCAGTTGTTCGACGGCACGCAGGGCTTCCATCATGATGGTGCCGCCCGGTGTTTCATAACAGCCGCGGGACTTGATGCCCACCAGACGGTTTTCCACGATATCGATCCGGCCAACCCCATGCTCAGCACCCTTCTGGTTCAGATACACCAGCGCTTCATACGGTGTCATGGCCTTGCCGTCCACCGCGACAATTTCGCCTTTTTCAATGACGACTGAAACCAGTTCAGCCATGTTGGGTGCCTCTTCAGGATCTTTCGTCCAGACCCAGCACAGTTCATTGGACTGATTCCAGGTATTTTCCAGCACGCCGCCTTCGGTGGAAATGTGCCAGGCATTGGCGTCACGGGAGTAAATTTTTTCCAGGGTTGCTGTGGTCGGAATCTGACGCTCCGCCAGATAATCCAGCAGCGCTTCACGGCTGCGCAGATCCCACTCACGCCAAGGGGCGATCACCGTCAGTTGAGGCGCCAGTGCGGCATAAGCACTTTCAAAACGCACCTGGTCGTTCCCTTTCCCGGTACAACCGTGACACAGAGCATCCGCGCCCACTTCCAGTGCACATTCAACCTGAGCCTTGGCAATGATCGGACGCGCCATGGATGTACCCAGCAGGTATTTACCTTCGTAGACCGCGCCGGTTTTCAGGCTTGGATAGATGTAGTCTTTGACCATCTCTTCTTTCAGGTCGGCGATGTAACAAGCGGAAGCCCCGGACGCCAGTGCTTTTTCTTCAATGCCTTCCAGCTCGGCTTCACCCTGACCCACATCCGCCACAAACGCGACCACTTCACAGTCATAGTTCTCTTTCAGCCATGGGATGATGGCCGATGTATCCAGACCGCCGGAATAAGCTAATACGACTTTATTTACCTTGCTCATTGTTACTCTCCTTCGTTGCCTGCTCGACGGTCATCCCGGTCAGGCGATATCAATCATGATGTTCAAACGATAAAAATAAAACGGTTCATTTTTTATATCCGAACCCAGCTTTTGCGCCAGCGTCCGGATGCAATTCTGCGGGTTCAGAGCACAAATCGGGTCCCGATTTGTGCTCCCTCAAACAGCGCCTGAAGCTTTTCCGGATACCGCCAGCCCGCAATCTCAACCGGACGGCCCAATCCTTTCGCAGCCTCAAATGCGGCTTTCACTTTGACGATCATGCCGTCGGTGATCACCGCCTGCTGAATCAGTGAGTCGGCTTTAGCTTCACTCAGCGAATCAATCAGATGACCTTTGCCATCCAGCACGCCGCTGACATCGGACAGCAACACCAGCTCCGCATCCAGTGCTGCCGCGACAGCTACCGCCGCCTGATCGGCATTCACGTTCATCAGTGCACCGTCAGCGGTCAGGCCAATGGAGCTGATAATCGGCAGATAACCCGCCGCCATGATGCTGGCAACCAGCGCACTGTTGCCCGGCGCAGCCTTACCGACCGCACCCAGCTCAGGATCCAGCTCAGTCACCAGACATAAGCCGCCATCAGCCAGGCTCAGACCCACTGCATTCACGCCCGACTTGAGCGCCTGCCCCTGCAGCATCTTATTCGCCGTCCCTGCCAGCGCACCCGCGATCACACCGATTTGATCCTCCGGGGTGACCCTCAGTCCCTGCTTTTTCACAGTCGGCAGATTCAGTTGTTTCATCAGGTCATCAACCAGATAACCGCCACCATGGACCAACAGCAGGGGTCGGTTTGCTTTCGCCTGATAGGCACTGATGGCACCAAAGACTTTCTCCAGGGTGTCGCTGCACGACAGCACAGCCCCCCCTAATTTGATCACTAACGGCGACTGTTCCATTGTGGGTCTCCTCTCAACAGCCAAACTTAGCCAACCAACGCAGTTAACGGCGCAAAGCCATTGCGAATATTTATGCACTGCATCGCCTGAGACGACGCACCTTTCAGTAAATTGTCAATCGCAGCCGTCAGAATCACATGCTGCCCTTGCACCTGCCAGCCAATGTCACAAAAGCATGTATTCACCACATCCTGTAAACGTGCCGCCTGATTACCCAGTAAGCGCACCGCCTGCTCTGTGGGTTGGTGATACGCAGTTGTCATGGCCTGCGTGACATCTTCCGGGGTGACCCCCTCCGCCAGTTTGACGGTAATTGTCGCCAGAATACCGCGCTTAAAATTCCCCAGATGCGGGGTAAAAATGACATCTGTGCCCAGGTGCGTTGCTATTTCCGGCAAATGCCGGTGCGTAAATACACCGTAAGCCATCAAACTGACTTCGCAGAACGTATTCACCATTGTCGCTTTGCGACCTGCACCGGATGCGCCACTGACGGCATTGATCACCGGCCATTGCTGCGTATCTACCAGACCCGCCACCAGCAGCGGTTTCAATGCCAGTTGGGAAGCCGTCGGATAACACCCCGGGACAGCCACCAGCTGCGCCTTGGCGATGGCGTCGGCCTGCCACTCCGCCAGACCATAAACGGCTTTATCCAGCCATTGCGGATGCTGATGGGTAAATCCGTAGTACCGGGGATAAAAATCATCGCCTTTCACCCGGAAAGCACCGGACAGATCAAAGACCTGACAACCGGCCTCGAGGAAAATAGGCGCCAGATCATGACTGACCTCATGTGCCGTCGCTAACAGGACGATATCGGAAGATTTGGCAACGGCAGCAACATCCGCCAACGGCTGAAGCGGTAAGTCCACCTGGCCCCGTAATTGCCCGTGTAATTCGCTGATAGGTTTGCCGGCATCCAGACTGTTTTCAGAGACATATAAACCCGCCAAATGGAGTTGCGGATGCTTCTGGACCATGGCCGCCAGTTCCGCACCGGTATAGCCGCTGGCCCCAATAATTGATGTATTCAGCATGTGGGATCCCGTTGTCATCGTGGTGAAATTCACTATCTAGAAAATATAACTGCTGTATGTTTCAGTGCGTGGCGCCGGGCAGGCGCAATAAGAAGGGTGCCAGAGGCACCAGGCAATCAAGACTCAGCGTCGTCGGAAGGAATACTGCTTGTGGTTCATTGCCTGGTTCATAAGGTTGCTTGTTGCCTCTGGTCTAAAGATAAAGCGGCGTTTCTGTACAATGCTGACTGGTCATTCATCACCAATGCCAGAATTGATATTTTTATTCATTTATTTTGAATTTTTATATTTACCTTTTCTGGCATTTTGTGTCAAGAGAAGGCGAATAAAAAAGTATCCTTCGTGACTTCAACCCGGTTTCAGCGCACGCTCTGGCTGTAAAGATATAGAAAGTAAATTACAGGACTAAGACGCTTTCCCTGCATATTCATAACTTCAGGGGTGGATTTTGGCCAAAAAAGAGCCGACTTATTGACCTTTCGCCCCAATGGAGGCTAGATTGTGGGTTACGCCTTGGCGATTGGATGTAACAAAATTACGATATGGATGCGATATGAACGAAAAGTACAGTGCGTTAAAAAGCAATGTCAGTATGCTTGGCCACTTGCTGGGTAACACAATCAAGGACGCCCATGGCAGTGAGCTGTTGGACAAAGTGGAAACCATCCGCAAGCTGTCAAAATCAGCCTGCGCCGGAAACAGTGATGACCGGGAAAAGCTGATCACCGAACTGCAGAATCTGCCGGATGATCAATTGCTGCCCGTCACCCACGCGTTCAGCCAGTTCCTGAATCTGACCAACATCGCCGAGCAGTACCACACCATTTCCCGCCATTGCGAAGAGCTGGTCTGCAATCCGGATGAAATGGACGCGCTCTTTGCCAAGCTCAATGATGAAAAAATCGGAGAACTGGACTCGCTGCAAGCCGTGCGTGAACTCAATATTGAATTAGTTCTGACGGCTCACCCGACGGAAATTGCCCGTCGCACCATGATTCACAAGCTGGTGCAAATCAACAAATGCCTGTCCAAACTGGAGTTGACCGAACTCTCACACCGCGAGCGCCAAAAAGCAGAGCGCCGTCTGGAACAACTGATCGCCCAAGCCTGGCATTCAGATGTCATCCGAAAACAACGTCCGAGCCCGCTGGATGAAGCCAAATGGGGCTTTGCTGTGGTCGAAAATTCTTTATGGGAAGCCGTCCCGGAATTCCTGCGCCAGTTTGATGAAAAACTCCACCAGCATCTGGGCGAAAGCCTGCCGCTTGATGCCGCACCGGTGAAATTCTCTTCCTGGATGGGCGGTGACCGTGACGGCAACCCGTTCGTTACATCGACGATTACCCGCGAAGTTCTGCTCCTGTCTCGCTGGAAAGCAGCAGACCTGTACCTGAACGACATTCAGGAACTGGTGAGCGAACTGTCGATGGTTGAATGTAACGACGAAGTCCGCGAACTGGCGAACGGTGCGCACGAACCTTACCGTGAAATTGTCAAAGGCCTGCGCACCCTGCTGACCCAGACCCGGGATGTGCTGGATGCACAAATCAAAGGGCTAGATGTGCCGAAGCTGGCCATTCTTGAGGACGTTGAACAACTCTGGCAACCCCTGCACGCCTGCTACCGCTCGCTGCATGAATGCGGCATGAATATTATTGCCGACGGCCTGCTGCTGGATACGCTGCGCCGGGTGCAATGCTTTGGTGTCCATCTGGTCCGGCTTGATATCCGCCAGGAAAGTACCCGTCATTCCAATGCGATCTCTGAACTGACCCGTTATCTGGGATTGGGTGATTACGATCAGTGGAGCGAGCAGGACAAAGTCGCGTTTCTGGTTCGCGAGCTGGCCTCAAAACGGCCATTGCTGCCACGCGATTGGGAACCGTCAGAACCTGTGCAGGAAGTCCTGGACACCTGTCGTGTCATTGCACAGCAGCCGCGTCAGGCGCTGGGCGCTTATGTGATCTCCATGGCGCGCACAGCATCCGATGTGCTGGCGGTGCACCTCCTGCTGAAAGAAGCCGGTTGCACCTTCCGACTTGATGTCTGCCCGCTGTTTGAAACCCTGGACGATCTGAACAATGCCGAATCCGTGATCACGCAGTTGATGAATATCGACTGGTATCGCGGCTTTATCCAGAACCACCAGATGGTCATGATTGGCTATTCTGATTCCGCCAAAGACGCAGGGGTCACTGCTGCAGGCTGGGCGCAGTACCGCGCCATGGAAGCGCTGGTGAATGTCTGTGATGACGCCGGTGTTGAACTGACCCTGTTCCACGGTCGCGGCGGCAGTATCGGTCGTGGCGGTGCCCCGGCACACGCAGCTCTGCTGTCTCAGCCGCCACGCAGCCTCAAAGGCGGCCTGCGTGTCACGGAACAAGGTGAAATGATCCGATTTAAGCTGGGCTTGCCGGATGTGGCGGTCAACAGCCTGAATCTCTACGCCAGTGCCATTCTCGAAGCCAACCTGCTGCCACCCCCGGCACCCAAGCAGGCATGGCGTGATGTGATGGATGAACTGTCTGATGTGTCCTGCGAGGCTTACCGCTCGGTGGTTCGCGGCCATGAATCTTTTGTGCCTTATTTCCGCGCAGCCACGCCAGAAATGGAGCTGGGCAAACTGCCACTGGGCTCACGACCTTCAAAACGGAATCCGCAAGGCGGCGTCGAAAGCCTGCGTGCGATTCCATGGATCTTTGCCTGGAGCCAAAACCGCTTGCTGCTGCCCGCCTGGCTGGGGGCCGGTAAAGCGATTCAGCATGTCATCGATCAGGGGAAAGCCGAGCTGCTGGACGAAATGTGTCATGAATGGCCATTCTTCTCAACCCGACTGGGTATGCTGGAAATGGTGTATAGCAAAACCAATATTCCGATCGCAGAATACTATGATCAGCGTCTGACGGATGCGCATCTTTGGCCACTGGGACAAGAATTACGTGACCAGTTACAGCGCGATATCAAGGTAGTTCTGAATGTTGAGAACAGCGATCACCTGATGGAGCAGGACCCCTGGGGCGCTGAATCCATCCGTCTGCGTAACGTCTATGTTGAACCGCTGAACATGCTTCAGGCTGAGCTTTTACACCGGACCCGGCAGCAGGAAACAGTCTCGCCAATGCTGGAAGAAGCCCTGATGGTCACAATTGCCGGTATTGCCGCCGGGATGCGTAACACAGGTTAATCCCCCGCTACATCTCCTCAAACAGGCCACCGCAAGGTGGCCTGTTTCTCATGTTCGTATTTAAGACATCCTGAAATTTTTTATTTCAACTAAGGTCAATAGAAGTGCAGTGAACCAACTTTGAGGGAAACTTTTTGCTATGCACAAGGTCCTAATAGTTGGACAGGCGTCACAAGATAACTAATTGCTCACTGTTCACCACAGAATATTTATGCTTCTGCTGGTTGCAGTCAATCAATTGATGATATCCTATGTGATCTCGACTGGGCACTGCAACAATACGATTATAAAAGCGCCTCAGAGCGTCAGGGTAACGTAACCCCAGTCGATTTATTTTTTTGAAGTATTTTAACGGATAGAAGAGATGTCACTACCACACGTCATTTTGACCGTGCTGAGTTCGCGCGACGCGACCGGCTACGACATTACAAAAGAGTTCTCTCACAGTATCGGCTATTTCTGGAAAGCCAGTCATCAGCAGGTCTATCGTGAGCTGAACAAAATGGCCACCAACAATCAAGTCACCTGTAAACTCGAACCTCAGGAAGGCAAACCAGACCGTAAAGTTTATTCCATTACGGATCTGGGCCGAGAAGCACTCTTTGAGTGGTTCCAGGAGCCAGCCCGTAATCCAACCATCCGTGATGAATTCTCTGCCAAACTGCTGGTCTGCGGCGTGCACAACTCAGTGCCAATGCAACAGCAACTGGAAGCGTTGATTGAAGAATCTCACACGCTGATGAACCACTACCATGAACTGGAAAAAGTTCATTTTGCAAATTACAAAGCGTTGGACCGCCAGTCCCGTCTGGATCGTCTGACCCTGCGCCGTGGTATCCACAACCGTCAGGCTTGGATCGACTGGGCAGAAGAAGTGCTGACTGAACTGAAAGATCTCGACGGCCCAGACAGCGCAGTGTCACTCAGCGCTGAGTAACCGAACACGGGTTTCCATCCCGGAAATCCGTGCACCGTTGCCAACTGGCCACAGAGACAAAAAAGCCGCATTCATGATGCGGCTTTTTCTTTTCCATCCGATTGATGCTTAAGCGGTGGCTTCATCGCCTGCACGCACACCTAAGGTGTGGCAAATCGCGTAGGTCAACTCAGCACGGTTCAGCGTATAGAAGTGGAAATCCTTCACCCCTTCCCGACTCAGGACGCGGACCATGTCAATGGCATTACTAGCCCCTACCATCTGGCGGCTCAGCAAATCATCATCCAGCCCCTGATACTGCTTCTCCATCCAGTTGGGAATTTTCACATTGTTTGCTAAAGCAAATCGCTTGGCCTGCTTCATGTTCACCACGGGCAAGATCCCAGGGACAATCTCGACATCAATTCCGGCAGCCACACAGCGATCGCGGAAACGCAGGTAGCTTTCGACATCAAAAAAGAACTGCGTAATCGCACGGCTCGCGCCTGCATCCACTTTCCGCTTCAGGTTAATCAAATCAGCCTGAGCGCTTTTCGCTTCCGGGTGCACTTCCGGGTATGCGGCAACAGAAATATCAAAATCAGCCTCTTCACGCAGCAACTGAACCAGATCCACCGCGAACATGTCCGGTCTGCCACCCTGTGGCGGCAGGTCGCCACGCAGGGCAACGATATTACGGATCCCGTTCTTCCAGTAGTCACGGGCGATCGAGCGCAGCTCGTCGCGGCTGGCATCAATACAGGTCAGATGCGGGGCAGCGACCAGACCCGTCTGATCTTTGATGTCTTTAATGATGGAGTGCGTCCGGTCCCGTTCACCAGAGTTCGCACCATAAGTCACAGAAACAAACTTTGGCTTCAGGTTTTTCAGGCGATGAATCGAAGTCCACAGCGTTTCTTCCATGGCGGGTGTGCTTGGCGGGAAAAATTCAAAAGACACATTAATCGCACCGTTCAGATCGGCGATATTCTGGTTTAAAGCATCTAAGTGACTGGCGTAAGAATAACCCATAATTGAAACCTTCCTGCTAACGGCCTGTGGCCTTCCCTGAAAACGCTGACGCCAGATAACCATTTAGACGTCTATATGTCTACAGGATGTCTTGTAACCAATTTAATGTCAACTGAACCAACATGAATTTTTCTCAACATCAAATCCCAGTTTATTCAAGTTCAGCCGCTGAAGGCAAATTCGCCCGACCAGCCTGCGACATCTGGGGCCTGAGCACTTCAGTTCAAAACAACAAAGGGCAGTTGAATACTGCCCTTTGGTTCTATCTCATCACCTGAAAATTTTAGAACAGGTTCGCCAACCGATTCAGATCAGACAGCAAAGCGCCTGCGGTGACATCACGCCCAGCCCCCGGCCCGCGAATGACCAACGGGTTCTCGCGATACCAGCGACTTTCAATCGCAAAGATATTGTCGCAGGGCAGCAAATTCGCCAGTGCATGCTCTGGCTCCAGTGCATCCAGCCCGACCACGGCCTGGCCGTTTTTATCCAGACGCGCCACATAGCGCAGTACTTTCCCTTCACGCTGGGCTTTACTCAAACGCGATTGCAGCCGCTCATCGAGGATCTGGCTCTGTTCGAAAAACGCATCCAGCGTCAGATCCGCCAGTTCATCCGGCACCAGCGATTCAACCTTCACTTGCTCCGGCTCTAATGCCAGGCCGGATTCTCTGGCCAGAATGACCAGTTTTCGCATGACATCACTGCCATCCAGATCGTGCCTTGGATCCGGCTCCGTCAACCCTTGCTGCCATGCCTGTTCCAGCAACTGACTGAATGGCAGGCTGCCATCGAACTGCTGAAACAACCAGGACAAAGTGCCAGAGAAAATCCCCGACACAGCCAGGATGGTGTCCCCGCTGTCCCGTAGATCTTTCACCGTATGGTTCACCGGCAGCCCGGCCCCGACGGTGGCATTGTACAACCAGTGGCGGCTGCTCTTTTCAAAGGCATCCACCACAGCGCGATAAGTCTCGCCCGGTGCAGACCCCGCCACTTTGTTGGCGGTGATCAGATGCAGGCCATGACCGGCAAAATCAGCGTAGCGTGCGGCCAGTGTCTGACTGGCCGTCACATCCAGAACCACCAGCTCATCATAATCATGCTGTGTCAGCAGTGGCAGCCAGTCACTTCCCGGGACCGCTTCCACGTCAAACTGCGTCAGTGCCTGTGACGGCGAAATACCTTTTAGATCAAACCAGTAGCGACGACTGTCAGCCACCCCGATCAGGGTAAAACTCATCCCGTGGCGTTTTTCCAGCGCGACCTTTTCTTCATCGAATAACTCCAGCCAGCGGCTGCCGATATTGCCGTGGCCGCACAACAGCATCCCGATCCGTTTCTGAGCCTGAAACAGGCTCTGATGAATTTGCTGAACCAGCGCCGGAATATCCGCCTGCCGCAATACCGCAACCAGACTCAGCCCCGATTCGGCTTCCGAAATAAACTCCACCGGCTGCCCTTTCAGCTGCTGCTGGAAACCGTGGCAGTGCACCGGATTATTCACCACGCCGGCACCGACTGCCGCGACCATGGTGAAACCATCACGCAGACGGATTTCAGCATGCAAGCCGCTGTCCTGGAGCAGAGACAACACCCCATTCGCCATTTCCGCCGTATATGCCAGCAGGATCTGCCCTTTGTCCGCCTCGACACTCTGCGCCAGGGGTTGCACCTGTGCCTGGGGCAACAGCGTACTCAGTTCAGTTTCAATCTGCTGCAGATTCTGAGCCCGGGTCACCGACAGTTCCAACAGGCAGACTTCATCCAGCGAGGTCACAATCTTGGCCCCCCGTCCAGAGGCCAGCACCCGTTCCACCCGTGTGGAGCCGGATTCCGGTTGCAGACTACAGCGCAGCGTCAGGTCAATGGCACTTTGTGCCACAGGCTGAAGAGTACGACTGTGCAGTACCGGTGCTGCCAGGCGAGCCAGCTCATCGGCTTCATCCAGCCGCAGCAAAGGTAACAAGCAGGCATCGCTGACAATACGCGGGTCGGCACTGTATACCCCGGCCACATCACTCCAGATTGTCACGCGGCTGACCCCGGCCAGTGCTCCAATCACCGTCGCGGAATAGTCTGAGCCATTCCGGCCCAGCAAGACCGTTTCCCGGGCCTGATTACTGGCCATAAAGCCGGTGATCACCAGTCGGTGACCGCTGTGCTGGGCCAGTTCATTCTGCAATAACGGCAATGAACGTCCGCGATCCACTTCTGGCTGTGTGGCACGCTCTGCCCGCAGAAACACACGAGAATCCACGGCACGAGCGGCCAAGCCTTTCTGAGTCAGGAGCGCAGCCAGCAAGCGGGAAGACCACAGTTCACCATGACCCAGCACCCATGCCTGCCGGGCCGGGGTCAGGTCGCGATCCGTCAGTTGCCCCAGTTCACTGAATTCAAGATGCAAAGACGTCAGTAAGTCATCGGCAGCCGTTTCATCCAGTAACTCTTCAATCAGGTGCTGCTGAAAATTCCGCAGATCCTGCAAACTCTCATGCGCCAGACGCCCATCCTTGGGCAGCTGGGCCAGCCACTGAATCAGACGGTTCGTTGTTTTACCCGCCGCTGATACAACAATCAGATCGTCGGACTGAGAATATTGCTGCAGGATATTGACGACATTCCGGTAACAACCGGCATCCGCCAGACTGCTGCCTCCGAATTTATGTAACTGACGCTCAAGACTCATGCACCGGCCTCCGCCGCTTTGGCAAACGCCTGATCCAGATCGGCGATCAGATCATCCGCATCTTCCAGCCCGACCGACAAACGCAGCAGCGATGGCAGCAATCCAGCGGCCAGTTGTGCCTCGTCCGACATCGCTCTGTGGGTCATGCTGGCCGGGTGCGCGATCAGACTTTCTGTTCCCCCCAGCGATTCAGCCAGTGAAAACAACTTCAGGGTCGCCACAAAAACTTCCAGTTGTTTCATGTCCCCTGCCAGCTCAAAGCTCAGCATGGAGCCAAACCCTTGCTGCTGTTTTGCGGCAATGTCATGACCGGGATGATCCGCCAGGCTTGGATGATAAATTTGTCCGACCAGCGGCTGGGTTTGCAGATAAGCCAGCAGGCGGGCTGAATTTTCTTCATGTAAACGCATCCGCGGTACCAGCGTCCGGACACCCCGCAACGTCAGATAAGCATCAAACGGCGCGCCCGTGGCACCGATACAGTTGGCCCACCAGGACAGTTGCTCCGCATGCTCGCTGTCTTTGGCGATCAGCACCCCGCCGACGACATCGGAGTGACCGTTAATATATTTGGTGGTGGAGTGCACCACGAAATCAGCTCCCAGCGAAATGGGCTGCTGCAGCGCCGGAGATAAGAAGGTGTTATCCACGGCAACCAGGGCGCCCGCAGCATGCGCCTGTTCACACAACTGTGCTACATCGATCACTCGCAGCAAGGGGTTGGACGGCGTTTCAACCCACACCAGCTTGGGTTGCTTCGCCAGTGCTTCAGCCAGTGCTTCCGGGTTGCCCTGATCGACAAACAACACCTGAAAATCGCCTTTCCCGGCCCGGGTATTGAACAGTCGATAAGTGCCGCCATAACAATCATGAGGGGCAACCACCAGATCGCCCGGCCCTAATTGCGCTGTCGCCAGCAGGTTGATCGCCGCCGTACCACAACTGGTCACCACCCCCCCAGCACCGCCTTCAAGATCGGCCAGTGTTTCAGCCAGCAGGTTCCGGGTCGGATTGCCTGAACGAGAGTAATCATATTGGGGCAGCGTGCCCAGCTCTGGGAAGCCATAGGTTGAGGTCAAGTAAATCGGTGGCACCACAGCACGAAATTGCTGATCAGTTTCAATACCGCTGCGTACAGCGATGGTCGCTGTTTTCTTGTCTCTCATATCGTTGCTTCCTTGTTCCATCGGCATGACCGGGGTCGACGAGAATAAAATTTCCACAACCTTAGCTAGAATTAAAAAAGACGTCAACACTTCTGGACGTCCATATGTCTTTGCTTGTGGCAGTAAATCCCGCTAAAATTCCCCCATACAATATTTCGAAACCCGATATCGCTGAGAAGGTAAACAATGGCAAAGTGGAACGGTGAGTACATCAGCCCTTATGCAGAACATGGCAAGAAAAATGAGCAGGTCAAAAAGATCACTGTTTCAATCCCATTGAAAGTGCTGAAAATCCTCACGGACGAACGCACCCGCCGTCAGGTAAACAACCTTCGCCATGCCACCAACAGCGAATTGTTGTGCGAAGCTTTTCTGCACGCCTACACCGGTCAGCCATTGCCAACAGACGAAGATATCCGGAAAGACCGCCCGGACGACCTGCCAGCAGAAGCCAAAGCGATCATGGACAGCCTGGGTATTGAATACGAAGATATCAACGAATAATCTAGCCCTTGCACGCAAAAAAAAACCAGCCTTTCGGCTGGTTTTTCAATCCTGAATCACGATGGATGTGTCATTACACTTCCATATAACCCACTGGCATTTCAATACGGGCAACCCCTGATGCAACCGCAGCTTCCGCAACCGCTTTCGCAACGCGAGGCAGCAGACGCGGATCCATTGGCTTCGGAATAATATACTCAGGGCCGAACGCCAGTTTCTCAACACCGGCTGCTTTCACAACTTCCGCAGGAACCGGCTCTTTCGCCAGTTCACGGATCGCATGAACCGCAGCCAGCTTCATGTCATCATTGATCTCGCTGGCACGCACATCCAACGCACCACGGAAAATAAACGGGAAGCAAATCACGTTATTCACCTGATTCGGATAATCCGAACGACCGGTCCCCATGATCAGATCATTGCGCACGGTATGGGCCAGTTCTGGCTTGATCTCTGGATCCGGGTTGGAGCAGGCAAAAACAATCGGCTGATCAGCCATCAGTTTCAGCGCTTCTGCAGACAACAGATCCGGGCCGGACACGCCGACAAAGATATCCGCACCTTCAATCACATCTTCCAGCGTTCGCTTATCGGTATTATTGGCAAACAGCTGCTTGTATTCGTTGATGTCATCGCGACGGGTGTGAATCACACCTTTACGGTCCAGCATGTAGATTTTCTCACGCTGCGCGCCACATTTAATCAGCAGTTCCATACAAGCCACGGCAGCTGCACCAGCCCCCAGGCAGACAATCACAGCTTCATTGATGTTCTTGCCCTGCAGTTCCAGTGCATTCAGCATACCCGCAGCAGTCACAATGGCCGTTCCGTGCTGATCATCATGGAAAACCGGGACCTGGCAGCGTTCAATCAGACGCTTTTCAATTTCAAAGCAGTCAGGCGCTTTGATATCTTCCAGGTTAATGCCACCAAAAGTGTCTGCAATATTCGCAACTGTATCGACGAACTCGTCGATGGTGCGGTGCTTGACTTCGATATCAATCGAATCCAGGCCTGCAAAACGTTTGAACAACAGTGCCTTACCTTCCATCACTGGCTTAGACGCCAGCGGGCCGAGGTTGCCCAGCCCCAGAATCGCCGTACCGTTGGTAATGACGGCAACCATGTTGCCCTTACCGGTGTACTTATAGACATTTTCTGAGTTTTGCGCGATTTCACGCACAGGTTCAGCCACACCCGGGCTGTAAGCCAGAGCGAGGTCTTCTACAGTGTTGGCAGGCTTGCTGAGTTCAACCGAAATTTTCCCGGGGACAGGGTAAGCATGATAGTGAAGTGCTTGTTGACGAAAATCTTCAGACATAGTTATTAGAATCCTGAATGGATGGATGTTCGGTTCGGTATTGAACAATGAATCATATTCGATAGCAGCACAAAATCCTAGTTTGCGCTAGCTGGTAATACCATGAGAATGCAGTCGGAACGCAGGAAAAATGCGGGGGTGTGACCTGCACGACTCATTATTATGATTATTGTAAATAAGAAGCCGAACATCAATGCGCTTGCGGGATCCCTCAAAAGCAAAAAGGGATGCCGCAGCATCCCTTTTTTCGACAGTGTCTTTCAGGTCTGAAGACCCGCAGCAATTACTTGCTGGACAGAGCGCCGAAACGCTTGTTGAATTTGTCGATACGGCCACCGGTGCTCACTTGACGCTGCTTACCAGTGTAGAATGGGTGACATTTGTCGCACACATCCAGGTTGATGTCGTCTTTGCTCAGAGTAGAGTTGAAGACGAAAGTGTTGCCGCAAGAACAACGAGCGTTTACAGCAGTGTATTCTGGGTGGATACCTTGTTTCATGGGGAAACCTCATAGCTAAGGCCGTGTCGCTCTCCCGATCCAAAGCCGGGCACCACACGTCGTTAATTAACACTGTCAGGCCAAAGGCGCTGGACAAATAGGCGGCGTATGATAATCAATCAGCAGCCACAGATCAACCGCAATCAGAACCTGCTGTGACTTTGCCTCATCCGCCCCGCAAGGTACACTGGCCCTATTCTCAGCATAAGTGAATTCAGCCAAACTGCATGACTGCCACCATCGCCAAAATAGCGCTGCCCGTCCCACTGGACAAAACCTTCGATTATCTGATTCCTGCGGGTCAAAAGCCGGTGGTCGGTGGCCGGGTTCGTGTCCCTTTTGGTCGCCAGCAACTGACCGGGATCGTGATTGAACTCACGGATTCGTCCTCTTTTTCACGCGACCAGCTCAAACCCCTCAAAGCCGTGCTGGACGCTGCTCCCTTGTGGCAACCACCGCTATTCCAATTACTGGAATGGACCAGCCGTTATTATCAGTATCCGCTGGGCGACACGCTGGCCAATGCACTGCCCGCAGCATTGCGTAAAGGCAAACCGGCCAACAGTGAAATTCGTTACTGGCAACTGACGGAACCAGGCAAAGATCAACCTCTGACGGCTTTAACCCGCGCCCCCCGTCAGGCCAAAGTGCTGACCCTGCTGCGCAACGGCGAACTCAGTCACGACATGATGCTTGACGCAGAAGTGAGCAGCGCCACGCTGAAAACTCTGGCCGACAAAGGCTGGATTGAAAGCTATCAATCGGTACCGAAAACACTTTGCTGGCAGGAAAGTTTTGCGATCACCGAAGACAAACCACGCTTGAACGAAGAGCAGGCGCTGGCCATCGCCAGTGTGAATGCCAATCCGGAATACGGCTGCTACTTATTGGAAGGGGTGACAGGTTCCGGCAAAACAGAAGTTTATCTCAACCTGCTCGAACCCATTCTGGCGGCCGGAAAACAGGCATTGGTGCTAGTGCCGGAAATTGGCCTGACCCCGCAAACCATCAGCCGTTTTCAGCGACGGTTTCATGTACCGCTGTTTACGATTCACTCCGGGCTGAACGATACAGAACGTCTGAGCGCCTGGCTGGCTGGCCGGGACAATCAGGCCGGGATCATCATCGGCACCCGCTCTGCCCTCTTCACGCCGTTTGCCAATCTCGGCATCATTATTGTCGATGAAGAACATGACGCGTCTTATAAACAGCAGGACAGTCTGCGCTATCACGCCCGCGATATGGCCGTCCTGCGGGCCAGCAAAGAAAATATTCCGATTGTACTGGGCTCTGCCACCCCGGCGCTGGAAACCCTGCACAACGCAAAAACCGGGAAGTACCATCATCTGCACCTCACCCGCCGGGCCGGGAATGCACAGGCAGCACGCCATGGTGTACTGGATGTCAAAGGCCTGTATCTGGAAGCGGGTCTCTCCGCCCCACTCATCGCCCGAATGCGGCAGCACCTCAGTGCGGGCAATCAGGTCATGCTGTTTCTCAACCGCCGCGGTTTTGCTCCGGCGCTGATGTGTCACGAATGTGGCTGGCTGGCAGATTGTAAACGCTGCGACGCTTACTACACCTATCACCAGAATACCGGGGAACTGCGCTGCCATCACTGTCAGACCCAGCGGCCCGTCATGCCCCAGTGCCAGCAATGCGGTTCTACACAGCTCCAGACCGTCGGTGTTGGTACGGAGCAGCTCGAACATCAGCTGGGCGAGCTGTTTCCCGACTATAAAACCGTTCGGATTGACCGCGACAGCACCCGGCGCAAAGGCAGCCTGGATCACTATCTGGAAGCCATTCGCAACAAAGACTATCAGATCCTGATCGGCACTCAGATGCTCGCCAAAGGGCACCATTTCCCCGATGTCACTCTGGTTGCGCTGGTCGATGTCGACAGCGCCCTGTTCAGCAATGATTTCCGGGCACCGGAACGGCTGGCTCAACTCTTTATTCAGGTCGCAGGCCGGGCTGGCCGGGCCAGCAAACCCGGCGAGGTACTGCTGCAGACCCACCACCCGGATCACGCACTCCTACAAGCGCTGCTGTATCAGGGCTACGACCATTTCGCCGCACAGGCACTGACCGAGCGGCGTCAGGCCATGCTGCCTCCTTATACATATCTGGCGCTGTTTCGTGCCGAAGCACAGCAAAGTGATCTCACGGAGCAGTTTCTGCTGCAGGTCCGCGGCATTCTGGAATCCAGTCCGCTCTTCAGCAACCACACGCTGGTCATGGGACCCAACCCGGCGCCCCTCTCGCGCCGGGCGGGTCGCTACCGCTGGCAACTCCTCTTGCAGGCACCGGATCGTAAGACTCTCCAGCAACTGCTGAGCATTGCACGGCCAGCCATTCAGCTCTTGCCACTGGCCCGAAAAGTCCGCTGGTCGCTCGATGTTGAGCCTCAGGATCTGAGCTGAAGATAAAACAAATAATGCGATCTGCTTCACAAAGCCAATGTAATTTATGCTATTGCGCACATGTTTAAACCCGCTTAAAGCGCCTACAATAACAGGCTTGCCGGACTAGGTTTCTGCGCCGATTTAGCGCCGATCCCCCGACAATCATGAGAGAAATATCTTAGAGAGGAACAATTTATGGCGACAATGAAGGATGTTGCCCAGCTGGCCGGTGTTTCAACCGCGACGGTTTCCCGTGCGCTGATGAACCCGGAGAAAGTGTCGGCCTCAACCCGTAAAAAAGTTGAACAGGCTGTCATGGACGCTGGCTATTCCCCCAACTCCCTGGCCCGCAACCTGCGACGCAATGAATCCAAAACCATTGTCGCAATCGTCCCGGATATCTGTGATCCCTATTTCACAGAAATCATTCGCGGTATTGAAGAAGCCGCCATGGAGCATGGTTATCTGGTGCTGCTGGGCGACAGTGGTCAGCAAAAAAGCCGGGAAAACTCATTCGTGAATCTGGTCTTTACCAAACAAGCCGATGGCATGTTGTTGCTGGGTACAGATCTTCCGTTTGACATCAGTAAGCCCGAGCAGAAAAACCTGCCGCCGATGGTGATGGCCTGCGAGTTTGCACCTGAGCTGGAACTGCCAACCGTCCACATCGACAACCTGACCGCCGCTTTTGAAGCCGTCAACTACCTGACGCAGATGGGCCATCAGCACATTGCACAAATCACCGGACCAGACAGCGCCATGCTGTGCCAGTTCCGTGCCCAAGGCTACCAGCAAGCGTTGCGCCGCGCCGGTATTGAGCTCAACCCGGCATATACCGTAAAAAGCGATTTCACTTTTGCTGGCGGAGCCCGTGCCGTGACCACCCTGCTGTCACTGCCAGAGCCGCCCACCGCGCTCCTGTGTCACAACGACGTCATGGCCATTGGCGCCATGCAGCAGGCCAAGCGTCTGGGCATCAAAGTGCCTCAGGACTTATCCATTGTCGGGTTCGATGATATCCAGTTCGCAGAATACTGCGATCCGCCGCTGACGACTGTCTCTCAGCCACGCTATGAAATCGGCCGTCAGTCCATGCTGATGCTGCTGGAGATCCTGCAAGGCAAAGATATTTCGGCGGGTTCACGTTTGCTGGATGCCAAACTGGTGATCCGCGAAAGCGCAGCCCCGCCATCCAATAAATATTAACGCCACCAGAGATGATGAAAACCTCACCACTTTGAGCAAAAGCTCACACTTCCACCGGGAAGCACACCTGCAATGACCCGCAGAGGCTTCCCGGCACTAGCCAGTCCGGGCACTTCTTTGTACCATATCTGTCCAATAGTTCAGCAATAATCAGACCATTGTGGCAACCAAAGATTACGTCAAACGCGGCCGGGCAGCGAAGAAGCCGGCCAGAAACAGCCGTTCCCGAAACAGCAAACCCAGCGGACAGTTCCCAGTCAAATGGGCGCTCATTGCGCTTTTTCTGGTGATTGGACTCGGTTACGGGCTCTATTTCCTGTCCTCTTCACCCAAACCTGCAGCGCCAGCGCCTGAAACAACTGCGCCCGTGCCGCCTAAGGAGCCCAGGAAACCGGCCGAGCCTGCCAAAAAAGAAACCAGTGTCAAAGTTGAGCCGAAACCTGTTCCTCAACCCAAGCCACAGGAAAAACTGCCGCCGAAACCAGCAGAAAAGTGGCGCTATATTGAAGAGCTGGAAAATAAAGAAGTTCAGGTTGAAGCCAAGAAAACCCCGGACAAACCCGGCCGTCCATACCTGATGCAGTGCGGTGCTTACCGGACTCCGGCACAGGCCGAAGAACGCAAAGCCATGATTGCTTTCCAGGGGCTGACCAGCCAGATCAAAGTCTCTCAGGGCGATAAAGGGAGCTGGTATCGTGTGGTTTTGGGTCCATACCCGCAAAAACGCAAAGCCGAGAGCGATCGGAACATGCTGCGTCGAGCCGGTATCGAGCCTTGTGCCATCTGGTACTGGGACGCCTGATCAGGTTGCTGTCTCCATCAGCCTGTCTACACTGACAACAGCACAACATCGCAAAAGGATGCTAAGTCATCCTTTTTTGTTTTCAGAAACGGACAGATCTGCCTGTTGCCTTGAAAACGGGCAGCCCCATCCCCAGATCATCGCCTATACCCATACCGGCCCCACGAGCCGGACTGATGCAAAGAGGTAAGACCGTGACAACTATCGTCTCTGTACGTCGCAACGGAAAAGTCGTCATTGCTGGTGATGGCCAGGTTTCTCTGGGCAACACTGTCATGAAAGGCAATGCCCGGAAAGTCCGCCGTTTATACAACAACCAGGTGCTGGCGGGATTTGCCGGCGGTACGGCAGATGCCTTTACTTTATTCGAGCGTTTCGAGCGTAAGCTGGAAATGCATCAGGGCCATCTCATGAAGGCCGCTGTCGAGCTGGCAAAAGACTGGCGAACGGATCGCAGCCTGCGCAGACTCGAAGCCCTGCTGGCGGTTGCCGATGAAACCGCGTCTCTGATTATTACGGGTAACGGCGACGTGGTTCAGCCGGAAAACGATCTGATTGCCATCGGATCCGGTGGGAACTTCGCCCTGTCTGCCGCCCGCGCACTGCTTGAAAATACCGAGCTGGATGCTCGCGCCATTGCTGAGAAGTCGCTGACCATTGCTGGTGAGATCTGTGTGTACACCAACGACTTCCAGACTGTTGAAGAACTAGATGCCCAGTAAGGATTCCTCATGTCTGAAATGACTCCCCGCGAAATTGTTCATGAACTGAACCGCCATATTATCGGCCAGGACAACGCCAAGCGTGCGGTCGCCATCGCACTGCGTAACCGCTGGCGTCGTATGCAGTTGCCGGAAGAGCTGCGGGTTGAAGTAACGCCAAAAAATATTCTGATGATCGGCCCGACCGGTGTCGGTAAAACCGAAATTGCCCGTCGTCTGGCAAAGCTGGCCAATGCGCCGTTCATCAAAGTCGAAGCCACGAAGTTCACTGAAGTGGGCTATGTGGGGAAAGAAGTCGAAACCATTATTCGCGATCTGACCGATGCCGCGATCAAAATGACCCACCAGCAAGCCACCGAGAAAGTACGCTTCCGTGCGGAAGAGCTGGCCGAAGAGCGTATTCTGGATGTACTGTTGCCGCCACCCCGTGACGCTTGGGGCAAGAACGAGGAAACCGAGTCCGATTCGGCGACCCGTCAGTCTTTCCGCAAAAAGTTGCGCGAAGGCAAACTGGACGACAAAGATATCGAAATTGATGTCGCCGCACCGCAGATGGGCGTTGAGATCATGGCACCTCCGGGCATGGAAGAGATGACCAACCAGCTTCAGGGGATGTTCCAGAATCTGGCGGGCAATACCACCAAAAAGCGGAAGATGAAAATCAAGGACGCGCTCAAAGCCGTGACTGAAGAAGAAGCATCGAAGCTGGTGAACCCGGAAGAGCTCAAAGAGCAAGCGATCTATGCGGTTGAAAACAACGGCATCGTCTTCATTGATGAGATCGATAAAATCTGTAAGCGCGGTGAGTCTTCAGGCCCGGATGTTTCCCGTGAAGGGGTGCAGCGTGACCTGCTGCCACTGGTTGAAGGGTCAACGGTCTCTACCAAGCACGGCATGGTGCGGACGGACCATATTCTGTTTATCGCATCCGGCGCATTTCAGGTGGCGCGTCCGTCTGATCTGATCCCGGAGCTGCAGGGTCGTCTGCCAATC
Organism: Photobacterium sp. 1_MG-2023; assembly: GCF_030547945.1. Classification (NCBI taxonomy): domain Bacteria; kingdom Pseudomonadati; phylum Pseudomonadota; class Gammaproteobacteria; order Vibrionales; family Vibrionaceae; genus Photobacterium; species Photobacterium sp. 1_MG-2023. Next base: position 66,696 of record NZ_JAUORR010000007.1, read on the forward strand.
CGTGTCGAGCTGGAAGCCCTAACCAGCGAAGACTTCAAACGTATCCTGACCGAGCCGAATGCTTCACTGACCGAGCAATATCGCGCCCTGATGGCGACCGAAAACGTCACCATCAGCTTTACGGAAGATGGTATCGCGAAGATTGCGGATGCAGCCTGGCAGGTGAATGAACGCACTGAAAATATCGGTGCCCGTCGTTTGCATACGGTGATGGAACGTCTGATGGAAGAGCTATCCTATGATGCTTCAGAGCAAGATGGCGTGGCGCACGTGATTGATCAGGCTTACGTCCAGGACCATCTGGGTGAGCTGGTTGAAGACGAAGATCTCAGCCGCTTCATTCTGTAATTCTGTCTTCGGGGTGCCTGTCTTTCGACGGGCGTCCCGTTTTCCCTTCAAGGCTTGCGCCAAAACAAAGTTCTTCCCCGCCTGGCTGCCATAATGGACCTATGCTGAACCATTGAATACGCAACCATGCTTTTATCTCCTTCGACGGTCTGGTTAGAGGCCACGCGTCCCAAAACACTGTTACTGGCGATCGCAGCGCTGCTGTGCGGCAATGCGCTGGCTGTCTCTCAGGGACATTTTTCCCCGTCAGTCGCTACACTTGCACTGATCACAGCTTTGCTGCTGCAGATTCTGTCGAATCTGGCGAACGACTATGGTGACGTCAAAAAAGGGACAGACAATGCCAACCGCCTGGGGCCAATCCGTGGCTTGCAAAGCGGTGCGATATCTTTGTCTGCCATGCGAATGGCCATGGCTGTAACCCTGCTGCTGATTATTTTGAGCGGTCTGGCCCTGCTGATTCTGGCGCAACCTGCCACAACGGTTTTACTGATTTTCCTCGGATTGGGCGCCGCCGCCATTATCGCAGCACTCGCTTATACGCTGGGTAAACGGCCTTATGGCTACCGGGGATTAGGCGACCCGGCAGTTCTTATCTTCTTTGGCTGGGTCGCTGTCGGTGGCAGCTATTATCTGCAAAGCCATTTGTTCTCGCTTGAAATCCTTTTACCCGCCACCGCCAGCGGGCTGCTGGCTGTCGGCGTCTTGAATCTCAACAATCTGCGTGACATGGACAACGATCGCGCCTGCGGCAAAATCACCCTGGCCGCCCGGCTGGGGTCGAGACTGGGCCGCGGGTATCATCTGGGGCTGCTGGCGGCCAGTGTGCTGTGTTTTGCCGCCTACAATGTCATCTCGGCTTTGCCGTCCTGGTGCTGGCTGTATCTGCTTGCAATCCCGCTTCTGCTTCAGCATGGAATACAAGTCTGGGCTACAACTGAGGGTCAGGCATTACGCCCCATGCTGGGTCAGCTGATTCGGGCTGCCATGTTCACCAACCTGCTGTATGCCGTCGGCCTTATCCTGAGCCGATAAAGCGCCGCATCAGGATTGCAATGCCGCCCGAGGTGGTTATACTTTCAGCAAGTTATTGAGCGGAAAACCGGATACACTCATCCGGCAGATACCGATTGATCCGATCATCACTTGCCAATGAAGAAGCGAGCTTATGGAATACAATACCTCTGAACTCTGTGATATTTATCTCGACCAGGTCGATGTGGTTGAGCCGATGTTCAGCTCATACGGGGGCCGAAGCTCGTTTGGAGGCCAGATCACCACCATCAAATGCTTTGAAGACAATGGCTTGCTTCATACCGTACTGGCTGACAATGGTGCAGGTCGGGTATTGCTGGTCGATGGCGGGGGGTCACTTCGCCGGGCGCTGGTTGATGCCGAACTGGCCCAGCTCGCCCTGCAAAACGAATGGGAAGGCATTATCGTCTATGGCTGCGTACGTCATGTCGACGAGCTCGATGAGCTCGATATCGGCATTCAGGCAATGGCATCCATCCCGGTCGGTGCTGACAATCAGGGCATCGGTGAGGTGGATGTTGCGGTCAATTTCGGGGGCGTAACTTTCTTACCGGAAGATCATCTCTATGCAGATAATACCGGCGTGATTCTGTCGCCGGAACCACTGGACATCGACTAATATCAATCAAAGTCAGTCAGTGATCAGAAATAGCGTAGGAAAAATGTTTGAGAACAAGGCGGATTTTTTAGATAAGTCCTGATTTTACAATCAAAAAATCTAACGCAGTGATCGAGCATTTGAACAAGCTAGGATGACCAATGATTGACTGCGATTGGTATAAGCTCAGCCTCGATTTCTGCCCATTGAAAAACAGAGCCATGCGGCTCTGTTTTTACAGATATCGCGCGGATTATTCCACGGTATCCATCTTACCCAGCAGTGCCCGAACGCGCTCTTGCCAAGCCTGGTGATCATGACGCAGTTTTTCATTGTCCTGCACCAGTGACTCACGATCGGCACGCAGTTCCTGTGCCAGATTCGCCAGGTTTTCGTTTTTCTCTTTCAGTTCTTCCACTTCCATCTGCAGCAGGGAAATGGTGTCGACGGCCATCTGCACTTTGGCTTCCAGCTGTTCCAGCATCTCTAAAGACATAGTTTTCACCCTATCAGTACCTGCGCAAGACCGCAGCTTACCCTTCCGAGCTGATGTTGCAGACAACGCTGACTGTCATCCAATTCGTGGGGATATCGCCGAGACTACCAGGCAAATAACAAATCCAATGTAAGCCCTATTCTAACTAGGCCTTATACGTCTGGCACCAACAAAAACCATGCTTCATCACAAACGCGTAAAATTTATGCAAAGTTCAACAAAATTTTACCTTTCGCTACAGGTCAGCCGAAGTGACCCGCGATGAAATGTTAGCGACCACTCAGATTTCTACTCCGAATTTTATGCTCGTCATAGGTCATGCTAGTGTGCGCCCGCAACCGATCAGAATAGAGTTTTTGCTCAAGATCCATGTTCTTATACGAAGATTAATACTGACCATAAACACAAATAGTATGCTCGAACGCACATTTTTTATTCGTTTTACTTTGCCAAAAATCATCATTCGCGTATTTTTCTGATCACATTACGATAACAAGTAATTGACCTACGACTCGACAAAAGGACTGGTAAATGAACAAAAGACAACCCCCGACATTGCTCGGCGAATGCCTGGCAGAATTTATTGGCACCGGATTGCTGATCTTCTTCGGTGTGGGCTGTGTGGCTGCACTGGTACTGGCTGGTGCAAGCTTTGGACAATGGGAAATCAGCCTGACCTGGGGGCTGGGCGTGACGATTGCGATTTACTGTACTGCCGGTGTCTCGGGTGCACACATCAACCCAGCAGTGACCATTGCGCTGGCAATCTTCCACGGCTTCGACAAATCTAAAGTTGCCCCTTACATTCTTGCCCAGCTTGCCGGTGCATTTTGTTCTGCGGCTCTGGTTTACAGCCTGTACAGCAACCTGTTCGTCGATTTCGAAAACGCGCATGGCATTGTGCGTGGCAGCGTTGAGAGCTTAGGGACTGCAGGCATTTTCTCGACCTACCCGAATCCGAGCCTGTCCTTTGCGGGTGCATTTGCTGTCGAGTTCGTCATCACGGCTGTACTGATGTTTGCTATTCTGGCCATCGGCGATGATAAAAATGGCGCACCGCGTGGTCCACTGGGTCCGGTTCTGATTGGTGTGCTGATTGCAGTGATCGGTGCTTCTCTGGGGCCACTGACGGGCTTTGCTATGAACCCGGCCCGTGATTTCGGCCCGAAATTCTTTGCTTATCTGGCTGGCTGGGGCGATATGGCGCTGACCGGTGGGAAAGATATCCCGTACTTCATCGTCCCGATTCTGGCGCCGATTGCGGGTGCCTGCTTCGGTGCCTGGTTGTATCCGAAAGCCATTGCGGTGTACCTACCGGGCAATCGCTGTACCCTGCCGAATCAATGTGAAACCGATGAAGAGAAAGAAACCGCGCAAGCCTGATTGCGGTGCTACTCCCCTATAATTATCAGAGAGAAGAGGACACTCAGATGACCACAGAACAAAAGTATATCGTCGCACTCGATCAGGGAACCACCAGCTCACGTGCCGTGATCCTTGATCACGATGCGAACATTGTGTGCACCGCACAGCGCGAATTCACTCAGATCTATCCGAAAGCAGGCTGGGTTGAGCACGACCCGATGGAAATCTGGGCAACCCAGAGCTCTACCATGGTGGAAGCCCTGGCCAAAGCCGGGATCCGGACCGACCAGATCGCCGGAATCGGCATCACCAACCAGCGTGAAACGACCATTGTCTGGGACAAAAATACCGGCAAGCCTGTCTATAACGCGATTGTCTGGCAATGCCGCCGGACCGCAGATATCTGCCAGAAACTGAAAGCAGAAGGTCTGGAAAGCTACATCCGTGAAAACACAGGTCTGGTCGTCGACCCGTATTTCTCCGGGACCAAAATTAAGTGGATTCTGGACAACGTTGAAGGTGCACGCGAGCAGGCAGAAGCTGGCAACCTGCTGTTCGGTACCGTAGATACCTGGCTGATCTGGAAACTCACTCAGGGACGCGTCCACGTCACGGACTACACCAATGCCTCTCGAACCATGCTGTTCAATATCAATGCACTGGAGTGGGATGAAAAACTGCTAAAAGCCATGGATATCCCGCTGTCGATGATGCCGGAAGTCAAAGCGTCTTCAGAAATCTACGGCCAGACCAACATTGGTGGTAAAGGCGGTACCCGTGTGCCAATCGCAGGGATTGCAGGCGATCAGCAGGCGGCTCTCTTCGGTCAGATGTGTGTGGAAGCCGGCCAGGCGAAAAATACCTACGGCACCGGCTGCTTCCTGCTGATGAATACCGGAAAAGAGAAAGTCACCTCGCAGAATGGTCTGCTGACGACGCTGGCCTGTGGTCCGAAAGGTGAAGCAGCCTATGCACTGGAAGGTGCAGTCTTCATGGCCGGTGCATCGATTCAGTGGCTGCGTGATGAACTGAAGCTGCTGGGCGATGCTAAAGACTCCGAATACTTCGCCGAGAAAGTTGGCAGCGCCAATGGCGTGTACGTGGTACCTGCTTTCACGGGCCTGGGCGCACCCTACTGGGACCCGTATGCCCGCGGTGCCATTGTCGGCCTGACCCGGGGTGTGAACAGCAACCACCTGATCCGTGCCACCCTGGAAAGTATTGCTTACCAGACCCGTGACGTACTCGATGCCATGCAGGCCGACTCAGGCATCCGCCTGGAAACACTGAAAGTGGATGGCGGTGCGGTCGCCAATAACTTCCTGATGCAGTTCCAGTCGGACCTGCTGAATACCGACGTGCACCGCCCTGTCGTCACCGAAGTGACCGCGCTGGGTGCCGCTTATCTGGCCGGCCTGGCCGTCGGTTTCTGGGGCAGCATCGACGAACTGAAAGACAAAGCCGTTCTGGACCGCAGCTTTACGCCATGTCCGGACGACAGCAAACGCGCCCGCCGCTATAACGGCTGGAAGCGCGCGGTTGAGTGCGCCAAAGGCTGGGCCATTGACGAAGAAGATTAATCCACTCGTCTGACCCTGCTGAGACACCCCGGCAAGCCTGCATTCCCCCGCAGGCTTGTCTTTTTTCTGCCGAACCGTCGCCCCAACCCATGGCGGCAGCTTGTGATACAATCGTGCAGATTTTCATCATTTCACTTCTGGAGTTCCCATGAAACGCGATTTAGCGATGGCTTTTTCCCGTGTGACCGAAGGTGCCGCACTGGCTGGCTATCAATGGCTTGGCCGAGGCGACAAAAATGCTGCGGATGGCGCAGCCGTTGAGGTCATGCGTACCCTGTTAAACCAAACCGAGATCGCGGGTGAGATTGTGATTGGTGAAGGTGAGATTGACGACGCCCCGATGCTCTATATCGGTGAAAAAGTCGGACTGGGCGGCGAAGCGGTCGACATTGCCGTCGATCCCATCGAAGGCACGCGAATGACAGCTATGGGCCAGAACAATGCGCTGACCGTTCTGGCTGCCGGTGAGAAAGGTGCTTTTCTCAAAGCGCCGGATATGTACATGGAGAAACTGGTCGTCGGCCCGGAAGCCAAAGGACACATTGACCTCAATCTGCCCATCGAAGACAACCTCCGAAATATTGCCGCAGCACTGGGTAAACCCCTCAATTCGCTGGTCGTAACCACGCTGGCAAAGCCACGTCATGATGCAGTCATCGCCCAGATGCAGCAACTGGGCATCCGCGTTTACGCCGTGCCGGACGGCGATGTAGCAGCCTCGATTCTGACCTGTATGCCGGACAGCGAAGTGGATGTGATGTACTGCATCGGGGGCGCGCCGGAAGGTGTGGTGTCTGCTGCAGCCATCCGGGCACTGGGCGGTGATATGCAGGGTCGCCTGCTCCCCCGTTTTCTGGTCAAAGGCGGCAGCGACGATAACTACCGCATGGGTCAGTTAGAAATGGACCGCTGCCGTGAAATGGGTATCGAACCCAATCAAGTGCTGCCGCTGGATCAAATGGCGAAAAGCGACAACGTCGTCTTTGCCGGTACCGGCATTACCAAAGGTGATCTGCTGGATGGCATCACCCGTAACGGCAACATCGCCACCACAGAAACCCTGCTGATCCGCGGCAAATGCCGCACCATCCGCCGCATCAAGTCAATTCACTATCTTGACCGTAAAGATCCGGCCATTCTGCCGCATATTCTCTGAATCGGCTCTCCGGTAACCTTTGCTGTTGCCGGAGATAAATTGCTGATCATTCTCTGATTTAGACGACTTTTCTGCGTCATCTGGACTAAGCTCTTTAGTAAAGCCATTGCTTTATATACTTTGTCAGCGCCATAATAGGCCGAATGAATACACGCAATACCACAATGAAAACCATAGATAAAATTCTCCACCGGATGAAACAGGACGGCCCGGTCACTGCCAAAGCACTCTCAGAAGAGCTGGGGCTGACGACCATGGGGGTTCGCCAGCACCTGCAAGGTCTGGAAGAAGATGGCCTGGTGGGCTTTGACGATATCAAAGCCAAAGTCGGGCGGCCGACCCGTCACTGGCATCTGACCGCCAAGGGTCACGAGCAGTTTGCCGACCGGCACGGCGATCTGATTATTCAGATGCTGGACTCGGTGGAGAACCTGTTTGGGCAGGAAGGCTTGCAAAAAATCCTGAATCAGCGTGAGGAAAGCACGCTCAGTCAGTACCAGCAGGCCATTGCAAAGGCAGAAAATTTAAAAGAAAAACTTCAGATCCTGACTACACTGAGGGAGAAGGAAGGTTACATGGCACAGCTGGAGTCTGACGACGACGGCTTCGTTCTCATCGAGAACCATTGTCCTATCTGCCATGCCGCCAAACGCTGCCCCTCTTTATGTCGATCTGAACTGGCTGTCTTCCAGCGTCTGCTGGGCGACAGCGTGGTGATTGAGCGCAGTGAACATATCATTGCCGGCCAGCGCCGCTGCAGCTACCGCATTTATCCGACCTGAGACACTGAATATGTAAAAGGAGATCACAATGGCTGACTGGATCCCTGCAAAGGTTATCAAGAATCGTCACTGGAACAGCGACTTGTTCAGTTTAACGCTGGAGGCGAACATTGAACCCTTCAAAGCCGGGCAATTTACCAAGCTGGCGCTCGAGTGCGACGGCAAAATGATCCAGCGTGCATACTCCTTTGTGAACCCACCCAATACCCATCAGATCGAAATCTACGCCACCCGGGTCGCGGACGGGCTGCTGTCTCCGCGCCTGCATGCCCTGGAGCCAGGCGATGAAGTCTTCATTACTGCCCGCGCCAATGGCTTCTTTACGCTAGATGAAGTCCCGGAGGGAGAATCCCTGTGGATGCTGTCAACCGGCACGGCCATCGGGCCCTACCTCTCGATCCTGCGGGAAGACACGGTCTGGAAACGCTTTCGCAAAATTGTGCTGGTGCATGCGGTCCGCTTTGCGGCCGATTTGAGTTATCAGGCTGAGATTAACGCCCTGAAAGCGACCCACCCTGAGCAACTCATCGTTCAACCTTTTGTCAGCCGCGAGCCTGCGCCCCTGACCTTACCCGGCCGGATCCCGCAAGCCATTGCCGATGGCATGCTTGAACGCCACGTCGGGATTCCGCTGGATCCGCAAACCAGCCAGTTGATGCTGTGTGGTAATCCAGCCATGGTGAAAGAGACCAAAGCGGTGCTGGAAACCCGGGGCTTCGAGAAAAACCTGCGCCGTAAACCCGGCCAGATCACGGTTGAACATTACTGGTAAACTCGCGTCTGATTTTTCCGACCTGATCGCCTGCCTTTTATTGAGCGTCTCATCAATGAGACGCTTTTTCGTTTCCCCGCCATCTAGTGTTAAGAGTGTCACACTTTTGGCCCTTTTGGCTGTTGGGGGAAATACGATGCAAACCTTACCTTCATTCGATGAACTCAAGCATCTGGCTGAAACTGCACCGGAAGCGTTAGAAGCCTTACGTCTGCGGATGAGCGAAGAAATCATCCAACAGGCCAGTCCGGCCATGCAACCGAGATTACGCGCCCAGCTCAGTCATATCAATCAGGTGATTGCCCGCGGTAAAAACCCGATCCATACCAATATGCTGCTCCGGGCTGAACTGCAGCAACAATTACAGCGCTTTGCCCAGTCCCTGATGTCCCCGGAAACCATTACTGAGCATCAGGCGGATGTGATGCCGTTTCGGCGCAGGGCATAACATCAAATGAAAACGGGCCGTTCAATGACGGCCCGATGACTTTGCATCCATCCCTTGCTCAAACCGTCCCGACTTCAGCGGCTTGCTTTGAGGTAGGTTTCTTTTTCCATATCGCGAATTTCAATGGTCAGGCTGTCAATCGAGGCGGCATGCTGCTCCAGTAGCGGCATCAAACGTTCTGCCAAACCACGCTTACAGTCGTTATCCCGGCCGGACAACAAGGCCAGCTCCAGATGGATAAAATTGCGCGCATCGCCCCCCTCGCCCACTTGCCACTGATGGCACGGGTAGGCCCGGGATTTCACAGAAGACGGTTCGAACACACCGCAGGTCAGCAGTGATTGATGTAAATCTTCCAGCAGGGCAGCGACATTCACGCGCTCGGCGACCGGATCCGCAAACTCCAGCTTCAGATGAGGCATACTTCTCTCCTTGATGTTCAGGCAATACCTGTATATTCCGTTTTTCGCCGCCTAAGTTAGCTGATTTTGCTGCTCTAGGCGACTGTCGTCTTCCGAAATCCTTTGCGGATCACTTTTCCCCGGGAAAACAACTGTCTGGATAACTTACAGGATTGAAAATAAATAACAGTTCAGCATTCACTTTTGGTGCTGAAATGGGTACAAACATCCAGGTCTTGCTCAAGATTAAGGAAGTTTACGTCTATCCGGCGTATACTGTGTGACGTTTTTGCCACAGGCATCAGGACGCCTCAAGCAGCATGGCAGACTACACTGAACACACCGCTGGCTTACGGCAGTGATGTGCTCAGTTTAGTCTGAGTTTAGACATCACATAGATATGGAGAAAATCTTATGCGTCATCCTGTAGTTATGGGGAACTGGAAACTCAACGGCAGCAAAGAAATGGTCACCAACCTGCTGACAGGTCTGGATGCTGCGCTGGCTGGCATTGACGGTGTTGACGTGGCCGTTGCGCCACCTGTGATGTATCTGGATCTGGCAGAGCGCCTGATCAGCCAGGGTCAGAGCAAGATTATCCTGGGTGCACAGAACGTGGATGTGAACGCCAGCGGCGCATTCACCGGTGATATCTCTCCGGAAATGCTGAAAGACTTTGGTGCCACCCACATCATCATCGGTCACTCAGAGCGTCGTGAATACCACAACGAATCTGATGAATTTGTCGCGAAGAAATTTGCCTTCCTGAAAGAAAACGGCCTGACGCCAGTGCTGTGTATCGGTGAGTCCGAAGCACAGAACGAAGCTGGTGAAACCGTTGCCGTCTGTGCCCGTCAGCTGGATGCTGTCATCAACACGCAGGGTGTTGAAGCACTGAACGGTGCCATCGTTGCTTATGAGCCAATCTGGGCCATCGGAACCGGCAAAGCTGCCACCGCACAACAGGCACAGGAAATCCACGCTGCGATCCGTGCGCACATTGCATCTTTCAGCGCGGATGTCGCGAACAATGTTGTGATTCAGTACGGCGGTTCAGTGAAAGCTGGCAACGCTGCTGAGCTGTTTGCAATGCCTGATATCGACGGCGCACTGGTTGGTGGTGCTGCCCTGGATGCAGAAGGTTTTGCAGCCATTGCGAAAGCTGCAGCTAAAGCGAAGAAGTAATTGCTGCCAGGCACTGTCAGCCTTCGGGCTGGCAGTGCTTCATCCGGTCATTTTCCCCCGCCCCCGGGCAGTGTTTCCACCACCAGCTGCCGCAGCCACTGATTCTTTTCATCCTGCGTTTTCACATCCGGCCACAACATCAGCATATCAAAATCAGGCACCTGAACCGGTGGTTCCGCCACAGCCAGTGCGTCCATCCCGGTTTCCGCTGCTGCCATCAGTTTGGGTACCACTGCGATCAACCGCCGCTGAAACAGCAAACGCCGGATCGTCATAAAGTTGCGGGATGCCACGGTGACACGCCGGGACAGATCATGGTCGTCCAGCAAACGATCCACCGTTGACACCAGACTGCCGTCCGGGCTGACCAGTGCCTGCTCGATGGCCGAAAACCGGGCCATATCGCCCACCTCTGCGGCATCGACCTGAAGCGGATCGAACAGGCAGACATGCTGCTCGCGATACAGCCATTGAGACGCAAACTGCGCCGCATGTCCGGGAATACTGCCAATCATCAGATCCAGTTTTTCCTGCTCGGCAACCGATTGATAATTATGACGGTTCACATGGACAAAACTCACCTGTGCTTGCGGTGCCGCTCCCCGAATCACATCATAGAGCTGAGGTGCAAACAAAAACTCGGCATAGTCGGTCAGCCCAATCCGGCACACACCCGAGAACGTCTCCGGCTCAAACACAGGTTTGATGAGCAGCTCCTGCGATACGGTGTCCAGCAAACGGGTCACCACAGGGGCAATCTGGTGTGCATAATCCGTCGGCACCATCTGATGCCCTTTGCGTTCAAACAATGGATCATCCAGCAACTGCCGGAGCCGGGACAAGCTGTGACTGACTGCGGACTGGCTGACGAAACTCTTCTCTGCGGCCCCGCTCACACTGCGGCATTCATACAGAAAGGCAAACACCACCAGCAGATTGAGGTCGATGCTTTTCCAGCGGATCTCAGACAGCCGGGTTAAATTCATCTGATTCATAGTTGGAATGATTTCTATCAATTTGAGTCATTTTACGTCATTCACTACATTAAGGGCGATCAATTCATCCAAACAGAAGCAAAACAGTATGTTCGCAATCTTCATGACCTTCTTCTCGCTGGGCTGGATCAGCTTCGGTGGCCCGGCGGCACACATCGGCTATTTCCGGCAGGCATTCGTCGAAAAACGCCAGTGGCTGAGTGACCATGAGTATGCACATCTGGTCGCCCTCAGTCAGTTTCTGCCGGGACCCGGGTCCAGTCAGGTAGGCTTCGCACTGGGCTATCACCGCGGGGGGCTGGGGGGCGCCTGCATGGCCTTTCTCGGCTTTACCCTGCCTTCTGTCCTCATCATGCTGGCGCTGGCCACATTGAGCAGCCGTCTGACGGATCTGAGCGGGTTCGACCATGTGGTGCATGGACTCAAACTGCTGGCGGTGGTCGTGGTGATCGATGCCACCTGGGGCATGTTCAAAAATTTCTGTCAGCGCCGCCTGACGGCTTTCCTGTGCGCGATCACAGCCATGACCCTGATGATCGCACCGGGTCTCGGGACTCAAATTGGAATGCTGTTGCTGGCACTGCTCATCGGGGCTCGCTGGCTGAAAACCGAAGACAGCACTGAGCCCGGCGCGGTATTCACCCCAACCCGCTGGCCACTGCTGCTTTTTGTCCTCATCTTTGTGGGGTTACCTCTGGCACTGAGTGCCCTGCCGGGTCACTGGCCAGTGGCTACGCTGTTCAGTGATTTCTTCCAGGCGGGCACACTGGTGTTCGGTGGCGGTCATGTCGTTCTGCCACTGTTGCAGTCCCTGGTGGGTGATCAGTTGAGCCAGGATACGTTTCTGACCGGCTATGCGGCGGCACAGGCAGTGCCGGGGCCGATGTTTACCTTTGCCACCTATCTGGGCTACGCATTACTGCCGTCCGCACCGATCCTCGGTGCGCTGCTGGCAACCCTGGCCATCTTTTTACCCGGTTTTCTACTGCTGCTGACCGTGCTGGCGCACTGGAAAACATTGGCAGCTTACCCTCGGGTTGCCGGGGCATTACAGGGCATTAATGCCGCCGTGGTCGGACTGCTGTTGTCGGCACTTTATCAGCCGGTCTTCACCAGTGCAGTCCTGAACGGGACGGATGCCGCGCTGGTCGTTGCCGGGCTCTTCCTGCTGAAGCAGTGGAAACTGCCGATTCTGTGGCTGGTGATTGGCTTCATGCTGACGGGCTGGGGACTCGGATCGGCTGGGGTGAACCTGTTGGGCTGAGCCCCGCTGAGTACGGCGCCTTCAGCATAAAAAAACGCCCGCCGGTAAACCCGGCGGGCGTTTCTGATGTTGTCATCAGCACTGAGCCAATCGATGGACTCAGAACAGTTTGTCTGCCACGGCAAACAGATCTTTACGCACCGGACGCTTCATGTTTTCAATCGCGTCGATGATGTCGTGATGAACCAGTTTCTCGTTCTGCACACCCACACAACGACCGCCTTCGCCCTGAATCAGCAGATCCACCGCGTATGCGCCCATTCGTGACGCCAGAATCCGGTCAAATGCGGTTGGCTGACCACCACGCTGAATATGACCCAGCACAGTTGCACGGGTTTCGCGGCCGGTTTCTGACTCAATGTATTTCGCCAGCTGATTGACATCGGTCATCAGCTCGGTGATCGCCACAATCGCGTGCTTCTTGCCTTTGTAGATCCCTTCTTTGATCTTCGCCAGCAGCTCTTCTTTGTGCAGGCCGGTTTCCGGTGTGATGATGTACTCACAACCACCCGCAATTGAAGCCATTAACGTCAGATCACCGCAGTGACGGCCCATCACCTCAACGATCGAGATCCGCTGATGCGATGAAGACGTATCGCGCAAGCGGTCAATCGCATCGATCACCGTATTCAATGCCGTCATAAAACCAATGGTGTAATCCGTCCCGGCGACATCGTTATCAATGGTGCCCGGCAGACCGATACAAGGGTAGCCCATTTCGGTCAGCTTCTTCGCACCCATGTAAGAGCCGTCGCCACCGATCACGACCAGCGCATCAATGCCATGCATTTTCAGATTCTCAATGGCCTGCGCACGCACTTTCTCATCACGGAACTCAGGAAAACGTGCCGAGCCCAGGAAAGTCCCGCCCTTGTTAATGACGTCAGAAACACTGGAACGGTTCAGCTTTTCAATCCGGTTCTGGTGCAGGCCCTGATAACCGTCATAAATACCGTAAACTTCCAGGCCTTCCGTTAAACCGGCACGCACTACACCGCGAATCGCTGCGTTCATACCTGGGGCGTCACCGCCACTGGTCAAAACACCAATCTTTTTAATCATGGTTACCCTCTGACTTTGGGAAATGAAAAATCCTTTCCTGCACGAGCTGGCTCAAGTCACCGACTCCGCCCCGCTCCCTCAACTCGGTTGCGACTCGCGTAAACTGTAACTTTCCTACTAATGTAGGAGTATTACAATTTAGAAAAACGATGTATTGATTCATATCACGTAAACAGGCCCTGTGCCGACCGACATTGCATCAGCGTGGAACCCGTCGTACATTTTGTACGACCAGGCCCGGCCAGCCACTCTGTCACTAAGTATATGCTCAGTTTCCGCTGTCAGCCTGTTCGGACCGGGTTCTCTGAAACGGCCGGATTTTTGTCACATGACCTGATAAATCTTACCCCGCAGTATAGCGTTTTTGTGATGAAATTTAATAACAAAATTGACAAGCCCAGTACAGAAGCACCACAAAAAAAGCCACAACCCGACGTTGTGGCTTCTGTTTACTGCCTTAAATTCAGCATTATTCACTGCGTTTTTCTTTCCATTTCGCCATGCATTCTGCCTGCTTCTCTGCTTTCAATGTCTTGTACTGTGCTTTTTGCTCTGGGGTCAGAATATTCAGCAGGTCATGACGGTGCTTCATCCTGTTCACCCGATGCTCAATTTGCTGATCAGACATCTGCTTCGCCAATGCACGAACGGCATTTTCATCAAAAGAATCCGCCAGCATCAGCGCCTGCATTTTCTCATGATTGGCTTTCATGGCTTCACGGCCTTCATCTCTGTGCTCGCGCTTGGATTCTTTCTGACTGTCCCGCAACGCACGCATTTGCTCTTTCTGCGCATCGGTTAAATTCAGATCACTGAAGATCCCCCGGTCGCCATGCGGGCCGCAGTCACCGTAGTACCCTTTTCCATGTGCCTTACCGCCGCCTGCCACTGCTGCAACCGAGCCGAACACCAGTGGCATGGCCAGCACAGCAACCAGAGTATGTTTCATCGTTTGATTCATCATCTTTTTCATCATCTCACTCGCTCTGTCGCGTTCATTCGTTACAAACAGAGTCTACGCCGTCGCAAGTAAAGGGCTGTCTCGAAAACGTAAATCTGGGTAAAGCAGTGTCATTCAGCTTGGCGTGTGATCCCCCATCGGGGATACTGAACAGCAAGAAAACGAATCTGGATATCCTGATGGCGAATATTCTTCTGGTCGACGACGATACCGAACTGACCGCATTGCTGAGTGACATTCTTCAACTCGAAGGCTTTACCGTGCGGGTAGCGCATCATGGAGAGCAAGGCCTGCAAATGGTGAATGATGAAACGGATCTGATTCTGCTGGATGTGATGATGCCAACCATGAACGGGATCGAAATGCTGCGTAAACTGCGGGAAACCAACACGACCCCCGTGCTGATGCTGACCGCCAAAGGGGAAGAAATCGACCGGGTACTGGGCCTGGAACTGGGCGCAGATGACTACCTGCCTAAACCTTTCAGCGATCGGGAACTCTTGGCCCGAATGCGCGCCATTCTGCGCCGGGCCAAAATCGTGCAGGAAAGCCAGCCGGAGGGAGACAGCCTGACCTATCTGGATCTGACCATCTATCCCGGTCGTCAGGAGGTCACCTGCAAGGGAGAACCGGTTGAGATGACCGCGACCGAACTGGCGCTGCTCAGCCATCTGGTCCAACACCCGGGAATCGTGGTCACCAAACAGGACCTCAGTCTGGAAGTACTGGGCAAGCGACTGGCCCCCTTTGATCGCGCCATTGATATGCACGTATCGAACCTGCGCAAAAAGCTGCCGCCACGGGATGACGGAAAACCCAGAATCAAAACCCTGCGCGGCAAAGGCTATCTGCTGGTGGAGGCCGGATGAAACTGCCTGTCCTGAACCGACTGTCGAGCCGGATTTTTGCCATCTTCTGGCTGACCCTGATGCTGGTGGTGGTGGTTCTGCTTTTGCTACCCCATCTGGATCCCCGCTCACAACATACGATTCCGCAGCCTGAACTGGAACGTTACCAGCAGGCCGCCTCGCGTATTTCTGAACGTCTCAGCGCACAACCGGGCGCCCTGCCCGACAAGCTGCTGCCCTGGGTCGATCCCGACCGCCATAAAGGAATGCAGCTTTACTTCACCAATTTTGAAGGCGAACTGATCACCCCGCACCAACGGACCAAAGCGCTGCGTAACTTTATCACCAGTGCCGACAGCCCGGATGCACCCCGCCAGAAACTCTACGGTCGCTGGATGATCGCCGGTCCGTTTCTGGTCAGCGATCAGCAGCAACGTGCGCTGATGTACATCGGCCGGGTGACCCACAGACCGCCGCCATTTTTCCTGCGCATTCTTGATCAGCCCTTCCACATGCTGCTCCTGACCATGCTGGTCAGCACGCCACTGCTACTCTGGTTGGCCTGGGCACTCAGCCGTCCGGCACGTCAGCTGCAACAGGCGGCGCAACGGGTTGCCAGTGGCCAGTTCACGCAGGATCCGACGCTGGAAACTTCCGGACCACGCGAGTTTCAGCAGGCGGGTGCCAGCTTCAATCAGATGGTCCGCTCGGTCAATCAGATGATCCGCGGTCAGCAACGGCTGTTGTCTGATATCTCACATGAACTCCGCTCTCCGCTGACCCGGCTGCGGATGGCCACCGCCCTGGCCCAGCGCAAACAGGGCAAGAGTCCGGAGCTGGATCGCATTGACACTGAAGCCGAACGACTGGAAGCCATGATCGCCAAACTGCTGGAACTGTCCCGGATGCAGATTCGTGGTCAGGAAGTCCGGGAAGCCAGTGATGCGGCCAGCCTGTGGCAGGACATGCTGGATGATGCAGAATTTGAAGCCAGCCAGCACCAGAAAAGCCTGACCTGCGGCCCATTACTGCCCTGGCCGCTGGCCGGAAACGCCGAGTTGCTGATCAGTGCGCTGGAAAACGTCGTCCGAAATGCCATCTATTATGGTAAAGACCGTGTCGAAGTAAAATTCTCAGCCAACGACCAGACACTGACTGTCACGGTCGACGATAACGGCATCGGAGTGCCAGAGGATGAACTGAAAGACATTTTCCGGCCATTCTACCGGGTGTCCACCGCTCGGGATCGTCACAGCGGCGGCACAGGGTTAGGTTTAGCCATCACCGAAAATGCCATTCGCCAGCATAACGGCTGCATTGCGGCGAGCCGCAGCCCGCTGGGTGGCCTGCGCGTCACGCTGACACTGCCTTTGTCGTCGCATGATGTGCCTGAAACTGATGAACCATTCGTCTCTGAAGAAGGATAAAAGGCCCTGTTGTGAGACCATCCAAGATGTTCCTTAGCGCCGATTGACAAGATCTGGGTGAATTGAGTGTCGAATACAAGCCTGCTGCTGCTGAATCTGGTTCTGGCCCTGATGATGTTCGGCATTGCGCTGGGCCTGAAACCGGCTGATTTCAGGACAGTCGCCCGGCATCCGAAAGGGCCACTGACCGGGCTGGCCGCGCAGTTTTTTCTGATGCCAGCCCTGACCTGGCTCCTGACCATAGTGGTGCCATTACCCGCCGAAGTCGCACTGGGGCTGATACTGGTCGCCAGTTGCCCTGGCGGCAGTTTTTCCAATCTCGTCACCTATCTTGCAAACGGCAATACCGCCATGTCGATCAGCATGACCGGCATGGCCAGCCTCGCCGCAGTACTGATGACACCGCTCAACTTCATGGGCTATGCCAGTCTGAACCCAGCCACTGCCGCCCTGCTCAAGCAGATCACCGTCCCGCCGCAAAGCATCCTGCTGGTGGTCATTCTGGTACTGGCACTCCCGCTCGCCCTCGGGTTGCTGTGCGGCTATCTTGCACCCGGATTTGCCCGGCGCAGCGAGCCCTGGTTCCGGGTCACTTCGCTCATCACGCTGCTGGGTTTTGTGGCTGCCGCGCTCCTGAGCCACTGGCCGCAGTTTATCGCAGGCGCCAATGTCTACCTGCTGACCGTCGTGGCGCACAATGCGCTGGCATTGGCTATCGGCTGGCTGAGTGCCTGGACGATGAAACTGCCGATGGCCGACAGGCGAGCCGTTACGCTGGAGGTCGGTCTGCAAAACTCCGGACTGGGGCTGGGGATCATTTTCTCGTTTTTCAGCGATCTGACCGGCATGGCGATCATTGCTGCCGGTTGGGGGATCTGGCATCTGCTCAGTGGTCTGGGGCTGTGTTTTCTCTGGCAACGACAGGACAGACGACAGCGGCGAGTTCCGGTGCTCAAGCAGGTTGAAGCGTCGCGCACACCCCCCCGCTGAACACTGGTTTCATCCGCACAAGACAGGCTACAATGGCCGTTTTCCCATCGCTGAATCCTGACCATGTTTGATATTGCTCTGTACGAACCTGAAATTGCGCCCAATACGGGCAACATTATCCGCCTGTGTGCCAATTGCGGTGCGAATCTGCACCTGATTGAGCCGCTGGGGTTTGATTTAGAAGAAAAAAAGCTGCGCCGAGCCGGACTGGATTACCGCGATCTGACCCACGTCCACCGACATGCCAACTTTGATGCCTTTCTGGCAGCAACGGCGGGACGCCGCCTGTTCGCCTGTACGACCAAAGCCACGCAGTACCACACAGAAGCTCAGTTTCAGGCCGGGGATATTCTGTTATTCGGTCCGGAAACCCGAGGCCTCCCCGCAGAAGTGATTGAAAGCCTGCCACCGGCGCAGCGCCTTCGGATCCCAATGCATCCGGACAGCCGCAGTCTGAACCTGTCGAATGCCGCGTCCATCATTGCCTTTGAAGCCTGGCGTCAGTTTGATTTTTCCGGCGCGAAATAATCAGACAACAGCGGTGAAAAAGGGGCGATTACCCCCCTGTTCTGAATGATCAGCGGAGTTCAGCTCCGATCAGAAACTCAGATCCCGTCGCCGGCAATGAAGGTCTGGTAAACACCGTTGAACTGCTGGTCCATGTCCATCGACGGTTTGTCGCTGCTCGGACGGCCAACAATTTTTGCCGGTACACCGGCAACCGTGGTATGAGGCGGTACGGGGGCCAGTACCACGGAACCGGACCCAATTTTGGCGCCCTCACCAACTTCGATGTTGCCGAGAATTTTCGCACCGGCACCAATCATCACCCCTTCGCGGATTTTCGGATGTCGGTCACCGCTCTCTTTCCCTGTCCCGCCCAGTGTCACGTCCTGCAGGATGGAAACATCATTCTCAATCACCGCCGTCTCACCGATGACAATCCCTGTCGCATGGTCAAACATGATACCCTGACCAATCCGTGCAGCCGGGTGAACATCCACCTGGCAAGAGACAGAAATCTGATTTTGCAGATACACGGCTAACGCTTCGCGGTTCTGCTTCCAGAGCCAGTTCGCCACCCGGTAGCCCTGCAAGGCATGAAAGCCTTTCAGATAAAGCAACGGCACAGAAAATTTATTGATGGCCGGGTCTCGTTCCACCACTGCGCGAATATCACAGGCGGCCGATTCGGTGATCATACAATCTGCCAGATAGGCTTCCTCAACCACTTCACGCACTGCCATCGCTGGCATGGAAGGTGTGGCGAGTTTATTCGCCAGAATATAGCTCAGTGCAGCGCCCAGATTATCGTGCTTGATAATCGTGGCATGGTAAAAACTGGCCAGCATGGGTTCCTGTTCGGTCAGGACTTTGGCTTCCTGTTTAATGGTTTTCCAAACCGCTTGCTGTTGACACTCCCTCACGTCTTCCCCTGTATATCCTTTTTGTGTTTGCACCATAATCTGCCCCCTTGCCCGTCGCCGGGTTCTGACAGCGTTGAATGGGTATCACTTTAAACTTCTCAGCAAAAAAAACAACGCGGGCATTCATGCCCGCGCTGATTCATTCGTTCTGGGAATCTCAAAAGACGATTACTCGTCTTTTTTCGCCCTGGCCAGCAGATCTCTGGCAGCTTCCCGGGCATCTTTGCCCTGATACAGCACCTGATATATCTGCTCTGTGATGGGCATATCCACACCGTAGCGCTGCGCCAGTACCCAGACTTCCTTGGTATTTCGGTAGCCTTCAACCACCTGACCGATCCCTTGCTGCGCCTCATCGACGCCTTGCCCCTGACCCAGAGCCAGACCAAAACGACGGTTTCGGGACTGGTTATCCGTACACGTCAGAACCAGATCGCCCAGACCAGCCATCCCCATAAAGGTTTCCGGTTGCGCACCCAGCGCTGCGCCCAGACGACACATTTCTGCCAGCCCGCGGGTGATCAATGCCGTTCGGGCATTGGCCCCATAACCGATCCCGTCCGACATCCCGGCACCAATCGCGATCACGTTCTTGACCGCACCACCCAGCTGCATGCCAATAAAATCGCTATTGCTGTAGACCCGGAAGCTCTTATCGCAATGAATCTTCTCCTGAAGATCCTTCACAAACGCCGTATCCGGAGAAGACACAGAGATCGCCGTCGGCAATCCGGCGGCCAGCTCTTTGGCAAACGTCGGACCGGACAGCACGGCCAGCGGAATCGCGTCGCCCAGAATCTCGTGCGCGACATCCTGAAGCAAACGACCCGTTTCCGGCTCCAGCCCTTTGGTCGCCCAGCAAATCCGGGAGTCTTCCCGTAAATGAGGCTTCATCTGCTTGAGCACATCGGCAAAAGCATGACTCGGCACCACCAGCAGGATATCCCGGCTGGCCTGAACGGCAGCTTTGAGATCCGCGGTGAGAATCAGGGAGTCCGGAAACGCCGAGCCCGGCAAAAATGCTTCATTGGCCCGGTCGGTTTCCAGTTGTGCGATATGAGACGGGTTATGGCCCCACAAAATCACATGGGCACCATTGCGTGCCAGTGCGATGGCCAGAGAGGTGCCGTAAGAACCGGCACCCAGCACTGACATTGAGATTACATTTTCAGTGGTTGAAGTCATGACAATCCGCCAATCAGGCTTCAGTGTTTTCCTGGTTGCTTTCTGCCTGGCTCTGCAGGTAGTTCATGAACAGCGCGTCAAAATTCACTGGAGCCAGGTTCAGTTGCGGGAAGGTTCCTTTCACCACCAGGCTTGAAATCGTTTCACGCGCATAAGGGAACAGGATGTTCGGGCAGAATGCACCCAGGCAGT
Source organism: Photobacterium sp. 1_MG-2023 (assembly GCF_030547945.1). Lineage (NCBI taxonomy): Bacteria > Pseudomonadati > Pseudomonadota > Gammaproteobacteria > Vibrionales > Vibrionaceae > Photobacterium > Photobacterium sp. 1_MG-2023. The sequence continues at coordinate 87,213 of NZ_JAUORR010000007.1, forward strand.
GAGCCAGTTGTGGCGCTTCCATACCGTCAACCGAGAAGATACCGCCCTGCTGTACTTCACACAGGAACGCCGTTTCTGAGGCATTATTTACGGTCACGGTCAGACGCAGTATCACTTCGTACACACCCTCTGCCAGCTCACGACTCTGCGTATCCAGATCCAGCTTCACTTCCGGATTCCACTCTTTCTGGAACATTTCCGGAGAGCTTGGTGCTTCGAAAGACACGTCTTTCAGGAAAATACGCTGGATTTGGAAGTTCTGTTGCGCTTCGTTGTTCGCTGCTTCAGCCATGATGTTGTCCTTTTTCTGATGATTTCCGTAAGAAATCTTTCATTGTCACCGGAGGTGTCCGGCCTGAATTAAATTGGGAAGCTGTTTTACACAGCCCCCCGGAAGTTCAAACTTACTTTTTCCCTTTCACCAGAGGCATGTTGGCCTCGTTCCAGGAAATCAAACCGTCTTTCAGCAGATTCACATTGCTGAAACCGGCTTTATGTAACAGGTTGGCGCTTTCCTGCGCCGTCTGGCCTGTTTTGCACACCACAATGATGGGGGCAGACTTATACTTTTCAAGCGAACCCAGGTTCTGCGCTTTGATCTCGCTTGGCAAAATGTGAAGTGCGCCAGCAATGTGGCCACGCTGGAACTCATCTTGATTACGAATATCAACAAAAACACCGTCTTCGCGATTCACCATCACGGTGGCCTGATTCGGAGTGATAACAGCGTAACCCGCTGTTTTCTGCTTCACCAGCGAACTCACCAGGGCCAGAACCAGACCCACCCAAACCAGTGACAAAATCGGATTACTCGTAACAAACTCTATGAATTGTTGCATGATTTTCGCTCTATCCACCTTCACCGTCTGCCCGGCTCACGGTCAGCGGTAAGATTCAACCAAAATTAAGGAAACTGAGTATACCTGTGGCCGAAACGAAGTACAGCCACCCAAAGCATTTACGCGTCATGGCTCACTGCTTTGGATGCAACTTTCCGGTCCGTCAAACCCGCATGATTTCCGGCCACAAGAACGAATCAACCGCCAGATAAGCGCTCCCTATTGCTAAAATAGAAAAAAACGCATTCTCAGGCCTTACGCTGCGGACCCGAATTGAATATATTTTATGGAGTAAAGATAACAAACCATTTACAGCAATGTTTGATCTGTACTACAAAGAATCGGTGATTTTGTAGTAAAATTACTGACCTGATCCCTTACCTGAGCGCCCTGGTTGGCCTGCACCTCCCGGTCGTTGAGGTAATTGGTCTACATTTTTCAGATTGTTCATATTGATGGAGAGGACAGCTTATGTCTGCGAAGAAGCCACTGGCTCTGGTGATTCTGGATGGTTGGGGTTACCGCGAAGATACCGCAAATAATGCGATCGCCAATGCCAATACCCCGGTTCTGGATCAACTGATGGCAAACGAAGCCAACACCCTGATTTCTGCCTCTGGCATGGACGTTGGTCTGCCTGACGGCCAGATGGGGAACTCAGAAGTGGGTCATACCAACATTGGGGCCGGTCGTGTGGTCTATCAGGATCTGACCCGCATTGCGAAATCCATCTCCGACGGTGAATTCCAGCATAACCCTGCTCTGGTTGAAGCCATGGACAGTGCGATTGCTGCCGGTAAAGCGGTTCATCTGATGGGTCTGATGTCACCGGGCGGTGTTCACAGCCACGAAGATCACATCGAAGCTGCCGTGAAAATGGCTGCTGAGCGCGGTGCTGAAAAAATCTATCTGCACTGCTTCCTGGATGGCCGTGATACGCCACCTCGCAGTGCGCAGGCATCTCTGGAGCGCTTTGATGCCCTGTTCGCGCAGTTAGGCAAAGGTCGCACCGCTTCTCTGGTGGGTCGCTACTATGCCATGGACCGCGACAACAACTGGGAACGTGTGGCATCCGCTTACAATCTGCTCACGGCAGCCAAAGGTGACTTTACGGCTGCTTCTGCAGTAGAAGGCCTGCAAGCCGCTTATGCCCGTGATGAAAATGATGAATTCGTGAAAGCCACCGTCATTCGTGCCGAAGGCCAGCCAGATGCAGCAATGCAAGATGGCGACGCGCTGATTTTCATGAACTTCCGCGCAGACCGTGCCCGCCAGATCACCCGTGCCTTCCTGCCTGAGTTCACAGGTTTTGAACGCCAGCAGTTCCCGGCCCTGAACATCGTGATGCTGACGCAGTACGCTGCCGACATCAACCTACCATCGGCATTCCCGCCGGAAAGCCTGTCAAACACTCTGGGTGAATGGCTGGCCAAACAAGGCAAAACTCAGCTGCGGATTTCTGAAACAGAAAAATACGCCCACGTGACTTTCTTCTTCAACGGCGGTGTTGAAACAGAATTTGACGGAGAATCCCGTGCACTGGTGGCCTCACCAAAAGTTGCAACTTACGATCTGCAGCCTGAAATGAGTGCGCCGGAGCTGACCGACAAACTGGTTGCAGCCATCAAAGGCGGCGAATTCGACATGATCATCTGTAACTACCCGAATGGTGACATGGTCGGCCATACCGGTGTCTACGATGCTGCCGTAAAAGCCTGTGAAGCCATTGATGAGAGCATCGGCCGCGTGGTTGAAGCCATCCGTGAAGCGAATGGCCAACTGCTGATTACCGCAGACCACGGCAACGCTGAAATGATGATCAACCCGGAAACCGGTGGCATCCACACAGCGCACACCAATCTGCCAGTGCCACTGATTTACGTGGGCGATCAAGCGATCAGCCTGAAAGAAGGCGGGAAACTGTCTGATCTGGCACCGACCATGTTGTCCTTGACCGGGCTCCAAATCCCGTCAGAGATGACTGGTCAGGTGCTTTACGATCTGAAATAATCGCCAGCATGCGGGCATTCTTTCAACGTACAATCTGTACTTTGCGCGCCAGTGCCTTCGGCACTGGCGCTTTGCTATGTCTGACGTTCGCCCTGCCGGCACAGGCCAATGACCAGAACCAACTGGACGGCATGAAACAGGAAATTGCCCGGCAGCAGCAACAGCTCAGCAGCAAAAAACAGCAACTCAATGATGTACAGAAAACCCTGAAACAGCAGGAACTGGCGATTGCAAAATCGGCCGGAAACATTCGGCAGGCAGAACAGAAAATCTCCCAGCTGACCCATTCCATTGCATCGCTTGAAAAAGAGCAGCAAGCGCTGCAACAGCGACAAATCGGGCAACGCGAACAACTCAAAACGCTGATCACCAGCCATTACAAACTTGGCAAATCTTCCCCGCTGGCAAACCTGCTGGGCGAAAATGATGGCGCGCAGCTGGAACGCATGGCTGAATATGCCTCGCGGCTCAGCGAAGCACGCAGCCGGGCGCTGGATGAGTTATCGGCAACAGACACCGAACTTCAGCTGAAAAAACATCAGCTCAATGAACAACGCACCACACAGCAAACCCTGCTGGCCGAACTGAAACAGGAACGAACCAAACTGGTCAGCAGCCAGCAAGCCCGGCAAAGCACCGTCAAACAGCTGCAAGGTCAGCTCAGTGCAGATAAGCGTTATCTGACTGAACTGAAAGACAACGAATCCCGGCTGGTTGTCGAAATTGCCAAGGCCAAAAAAGCGGCCGAAGCCGCTGCCCGAAAAGCCCGGGTTCGAATGGATGGCCTGGGAAGCTTTAAGGGCAAATTACCCTGGCCGGTCAAAGGCAGCATACGTCATGCCTATGGCAGCCCGCTTCAGGGTGAACTGCGCTGGAAAGGCATGGTCATCAGCCAGTCAATCGGCAGCGAAGTGAAAGCCGTTCACGGGGGCAAAGTTGTCTTCGCAGACTGGCTGCGTGGTTACGGCCTGATGGTTGCCATTGACCATGGTCACGGCGACATGACGTTCTACGGCTACAATCAGACGGTGCTCAAAAAAGTCGGCGATACGGTTCAGACCAATGAAGCCATTGCGCTTGTCGGCGACAGCGGCGGTCAGGAACGACCTGGCCTGTATTTTGAAATTCGCCGCAAAGGCACGGCCACCAACCCGAAACCCTGGCTGACCCGTTAATCCGCAATGCGGCAACCCACCGAAAGGAACAAGGATGGTTCGAATACAGTGGATGCTTCGTTTGACTTTCATTTGGCTGCTGACCATGCCGTTCGGTGTTCAGGCAGCCAGACTTGCGATTGTCATTGATGATCTCGGTTATCAGCAAATGCCTTCTCCGCTTTCGGCACTGCCACCACAAATCACGGTCTCGATTCTGCCGGACACCCCCTTTGATCAACTGACAGCCCATCAGGCCACACAGGAAAAACGAGACGTATTGCTGCACATGCCCATGCAGCCCAGCCGGCCCGCGCCGCTGGAACTCACCACACTGACGTCGGCGATGAAAAAAGATGAATTGCAGGGAAAGCTGCGCCATGCACTCACGCGGGTGCCGGGTGCCATTGGTGTCAACAACCATATGGGCAGCGCCCTGACGCAAAACACGGTGGCAATGGACTGGGTGATGGAAGTACTGAAACAGCAGCACCTGGGGTTTCTCGACAGCCGGACGACGCCTTTTTCTGTTGCCGAAAAACAGGCGCAGGCGGCTCAGATCCCAGCATTACGCCGTCATGTTTTTCTGGATCATGTCCCGACGGAAGCCTTTATCCGTCGCCAAATCCATCAGGCTATCCGGCAAGCCAAAGCAGAAGATCATGTGATTGCCATCGGCCATCCGCATCCGGTCACGCTGGCGACCCTGACCGCGATGTTGCCGGAAATGCAGCAACAGGTCACGCTGGTGCGTTTATCTGAACTCTATCCGAAAGCTAGCTGAGCCGCTCTCACGACAGATGGCGATTCATACCAATCACAGGAAATCCGGACATAAAAAAAGCGGCGTGCTATTTGCACACCGCTTTTCAAATTCATTTTCCGCGCCGGATTAATCCCAGCTCAGAATCACTTTGCCGGACTTACCAGAACGCATCGCATCGAAGCCTTGCTGGAAGTCATCTACGCTGTAGTGGTGCGTGATGATTGGCGTCAGATCCAAACCAGACTGAATCAGGCTGGCCATCTTGTACCAGGTTTCGAACATTTCACGGCCGTAGATCCCTTTGATCACCAGACCTTTGAAAATCACCTGATTCCAGTCAACACCCATGTTTGATGGCGGAATACCCAGCATGGCAATCTTACCGCCATGATTCATGCTTTCCAGCATACTGTTGAAAGCAGCCGGTACACCCGACATTTCCAGACCCACATCGAAACCTTCGGTCATGCCCAGCTCTGCCATCACATCTTCCAGCTTCTGCTCAGCAACGTTCACCGCACGGGTCACACCCATCTGACGGGCCAGATCCAGACGATATTCGTTCACATCAGTGATCACGACATGGCGTGCACCAACGTGTTTTGCAACGGCAGCTGCCATAATGCCGATTGGGCCAGCACCAGTGATCAGAACATCTTCACCCACCAGATCAAACGACAGTGCCGTGTGAACTGCGTTACCAAACGGGTCAAAGATCGAAGCCAGATCATCAGAGATGTTGTCCGGGATTTTGAATGCATTAAACGCAGGAATCACCAGATACTCAGCAAAGGCACCTTCACGATTCACACCCACACCAATGGTGTTACGACACAGGTGGGTACGGCCGCCACGACAGTTCCGGCAGTGGCCGCAAGTAATGTGGCCTTCACCGGAAACCCGATCGCCGATTTCAAAACCGCGCACTTCCTGACCGATGGCCACAACTTCGCCCACATATTCATGACCGACAACCATAGGGACAGGAATGGTTTTCTGTGACCATTCATCCCAGTTATAGATATGAACGTCAGTCCCGCAAATCGCCGTTTTCTTAATTTTGATCAGCAGGTCGTTATGGCCCATTTCAGGCTTGTCGACCTCAGTCATCCAGATGCCTTCTTCAGGCTTGAGTTTGGATAATGCTTTAATTTTCATGTTGCTTTCCACAAGGTGCTCAGAGGCGGACGACCCCGCCACTGCAGCAGAATTTGGTGATGATCAGAGAATACCCATGTCCTGACCGATACGGATGAAGGCATCAATGGCGCGGTCCAGCTGTTCCTGGCTGTGCGCAGCAGACATTTGCGTCCGGATACGCGCCTGGCCTTTCGGAACCACAGGGTAAGAGAAACCCACCACGTAAATGCCTTCTTTCAGTGCACGCTCAGCGAATTCAGCCGCAACTTTCGCATCACCCAGCATAATTGGGATAATCGCGTGATCCGCCCCTGCCAGTGTGAAGCCCGCTTCAGACATACGGGTACGGAAGTGCGCAGCATTCTGCCACAGTTGTGCACGCAGATCGCTGCTTTCTGCCAGCAGATCCAGAACGCGAATCGATGCAGAAACAATGGCTGGCGCCAGTGAATTCGAGAACAGGTATGGGCGCGAGCGCTGACGCAGCCAGTCGATCACTTCTTTCTTGCCCGCAGTATAGCCGCCTGAAGCACCGCCCAGCGCTTTACCCAGCGTCCCCGTGATGATGTCGATTCGCTCAATCACATCATGATACTCATGCGTACCGCGACCGTTGTCGCCCATGAAGCCCACAGCGTGAGAGTCATCCACCATCACCAGCGCATCGTATTGATCCGCCAGATCGCAAACGGCTGGCAGATTCGCCACCACACCGTCCATTGAGAACACGCCGTCTGTCACGATCAGCTTGTGACGGGCACCTGCTTCATTCGCGGCGATCAGTTGCTGCTCCAGCTCTGCCATATCGTTGTTGGCATAACGGAAACGCTTCGCTTTACACAGACGAACACCATCAATGATGGATGCGTGATTCAGTGCATCAGAAATAATGGCGTCTTCCGGGCCGAGAATTGTCTCGAACAGGCCCGCATTCGCATCGAAACAGGAAGAATAAAGAATGGTGTCTTCCGTGCCTAAAAAGGCTGACAGTTTATTTTCCAGTTCCTTGTGCGCGTCCTGCGTACCGCAGATAAAACGCACTGAAGCCATACCAAAACCGTGCTCATCCATGCCTTGTTTGGCAGCCTCAATCAACGCCGGGTGGTTAGCCAGACCCAGATAGTTGTTGGCACAGAAGTTCAAAACCTGATCACCGGACGTGATCTGGATATCGGCTTTCTGTGCAGAAGTGATCACACGTTCACTCTTGTATAATCCTTCCGCTTTCACTTCCTGAATCTGATCGGCGATCTGTTGATAAAAGGCAGCTGACATCTTGCTCTCCAAACTCGTAAAGGCGATTTTGCCAATTCAAACGAACAACATACTAACAAATTAGTTATTGATCGCTACATTATTACAAAGTTAAGCGAATTTTAAGGACTAAGCTCTGCAACGTCGACAACTAAGAAACATCCTGTCTGACTTGATCACAATAATGTGATTCAAGTTGAAGAACGACTTCCCGACCCTGAGCACTGGTCAGAGGTCTTATAATACTGAGGATCTGAAGCACCCCCTGATAAATCACCGCCTTGGTAATTTTTGCTTTCGGTGCCTGAGCAGTCTGGTAGCAAATCCAGGTACTGGCGACCAATTTCAGCGTATTGGCCAGATCGGACAGATCGCCGTCATCCAGCGTCACCAGACCCAAGGCACGAAAATGACGCATCACCACCATAATGTCCTGATGCAGTTTTTCCTGTGCCTGCAAATACTTATCCTGTAATACAGGATCACGACTTAAGATGTCAGGCAAATTGGCATAGAAAAAACGGTACCGCCACATCAGCAAAAACACAGCATCCAGATATTGCAGCAAACTGTCAGATGACAGCTCCGCTTCTTCGCCCGGCTGGAAACGAACACGCAACTCCTGCGCGTATTCATCAAAAATACTGTGTATAATCTCTTCCTTATTACGGAAATGGTAATACAAATTGCCGGGACTGATGCCCATATGGGCCGCAATGTGGTTGGTGGTCACCTTAGGTTCTCCACTGTCGTTAAAGAGCTCCAGTGCGGCATGGATAATTTTATCGCGGGTTTTCATAGGCCTCTCACTTGCATCACCTTTGGCAGTCAGGGTTTGTTCACTTTGTGGGCTCAAAATCAAGATCAACAAACCCCGATGATGTTATCATAACTATTGACGAATTATTGACGCGGTGGTGTGGCTCGTCTGCTAGTTTACAGACCTCAGACCACCGTGATTCTCAGACAGAAAACTGGAAGTGCCATGATTATTGTGACTGGTGGCGCCGGCATGATCGGCAGCAACATTGTAAAAGCGCTGAACGAACAAGGGTATAACGATATTCTTGTCGTCGATAACCTCAAAGACGGAACTAAATTCGCGAATCTGGTCGATTTAGACATTGCCGACTACATGGACAAAGAAGACTTCATCACCCAAATCATGGCCGGTGATGACTTCGGCCCGATTGAAGCCGTGTTCCATGAAGGCGCCTGCTCTGCCACCACAGAGTGGGATGGCAAATACATGATGCTCAATAACTACGAGTACTCGAAAGAGCTGCTGCATTTCTGTCTTGAGCGCGAAATTCCGTTTCTGTACGCATCCTCAGCAGCCACCTATGGCGGCCGCGATAAAGACTTCATTGAAGAAAAAGCCTATGAAGGTGCACTGAACGTTTACGGCTATTCTAAGCAGCTGTTCGACAACTATGTTCGTCGCCTGTGGCAAGATGCAGAAGCCCACGGCGAAACGCTGTCGCAAATCACCGGTTTCCGTTACTTCAACGTCTACGGTCCGCGTGAGCAGCACAAAGGTAGCATGGCCTCTGTCGCATTCCATCTGAATGAACAATTGCTCAAAGGTGATCATCCGAAGCTGTTTGAAGGTTCAACCACTTTCAAACGTGACTTTATCTATGTCGGTGATGTCTGCAAAGTGAACCTGTGGTTCTGGCAAAACGGCGTTTCGGGTATTTTCAACTGCGGCACTGGCCGTGCGGAAAGCTTCCAGGCTGTTGCAGATGCTGTGATTCAGTACCACGGTAAAGGCGAAGTGGAAACCGTCCCGTTCCCGGAACATCTGAAAGGCCGCTATCAGACCTATACTCAGGCAGATCTCTCGAAAGTTCGGGCCGCCGGGTATACGGAAGCCTTCAAAACGGTCGCAGAAGGCGTTGCTGAATATATGGCGATTTTGAATCGTTAAACCCACCTTATTACATAAAATCATCATTGAGTAATTACCTGTGAAATTGTCGCGCACGATAAAGCCACTGACCAATCAGGGATACCGACCAAGATTTCAGTGGTCTTTCTTACACCCGAAGCATTGGGGAACTTGGATCAGTATTGGCTTTTTAATGCTTTTTGCGCTCATTCCCTGGCAAGTCAGGGATCCAATTGCAGGTAAACTGGGTAAATTCATTGGCCGACGCGCTAAAAAAGCTCGCCAGCGAGCCCAGGTCAATTTAACGTTGTGCTTTCCTGAGCAGAATCCTGCGCAGCGGGAAGCCATGATTGATGACATGTTTGCTGTGGCAACTCAAGTGATTCTCGCAATGGGTGAACTCACGTTCAAAAGTAAATCCCACCTGCAGAATCGCACACTTGTGGTTGGCCGAGAGCATCTCGATCGATTGATTGAAGAAGATCGCCCACTCATTATGCTGGTTCCACATGCATGGGCGATCGATTTTCCAGGAATATACTGGGCATCACTGGGCTTACCTATCGCCGCTTTAATGAAGCCGCAACACCGACAGCCAGTCTATGACTGGCTCATCAGCAAACAACGACTGCAATATGGTGGCGCGTGTTATACCCGCGAAGAAGGCCTGAAACCTTATTTGAAAGCAATCAAACAAGGCTACATGGGCTATTATTTGCCTGACGAGGATTTTGGACCGGAGCAAAGCCAGTTCACAGATTTCTTTGCCACCAAAAAAGCAACGTTTGCGGGCCTTGGTAAAATTGTTCGGATGACAGGTGCTACTGTTGTCCCGATGATGCCTGTATATAATGCTGAGACAGGTAAGTTCGAAATTCATATTTCGCCGGCACTGGAAGAACTGCCAACAAACGATTTGCAACGAGATGCCGAAATTCTGGCTCATTCATTAGAAAGTATGGTAGCGCCAACCCCTTCACAATATATGTGGAATTTGCGCCTATTAAAAACCCGTCCGGATAATGAACCCAATCCCTATCAGACATTGAAGATCGACGGAATTTAATGACCATGAAAGCCAAGATTTCACCACATTTTGGAGCCTTGATTGCGTTTCTCGCCGCAGCATATCCTGCCTCAATTTTGATGTTTGGTGGCGGTTATAAGCCTGTGCCCGTCCTTCTTCTGGTATTGGCACTGCCTTTTCTATTCTGCATCAAATCAGAGCTGGTCACTCGGGAAATCAAGCAAATCTTACTGGCTTTTAGCGCTTACTTCCTTGTGGTCGTCGCTTCTCTACTGATCTATGGCGGAAATATCAGTGAAGCTGATATTCCAAGCCGGACCATTCTCACCCTCCCTATCCTGTTCCTCCTGCTTCGCTTCCCGCCACGAAAAGAGTGGCTGTTAGCTGGCATCGGAATTGGCGCATTCACAGCCGGTATGGTTGCGGTATATCATATTGAAGTGCTTCACATGAGCCGAGCTTATACCGGCAGTGTTGTTAAAGGTTACATGCCCATCCAGTCGGGCAATACCGCAATGACCTTAGGTTTGTTGTCGCTCTTTGCCATGTTTTACTACTGGGGCAAGAAACAATATTTTCTGAGTCTGATGTTTCTGGCTGCAGCCTTATCTGGTATGGCAGGTTCCATCTTATCCGGCTCCCGTGGCGGGTGGCTCTTTGCTCCCATCATCTTGTTCTATATTATTTATCAGTTCCGGCATTTACTCTCAAAACGCTTATTCGCACTGATTTCTGTCAGTTTATTGCTGATTGGTAGCGCTGTGCTGCCTGAAGTTGAGAATCGCATCAACCAGGCCTACGCCGATGTTGAACTCTATACCCAAAAGGATAATAGCGGATCATCACTTGGTGCCCGGTTTGAGATGTGGAAAAGTGCCTGGTTGAGCCTCTCGGAGAAACCAGTATTTGGGCAGGGTTTTCCGGGGCGTGATCTGGCAGAGAAGCGTTACGTTGCGGAAGGTAAAGTTTCAAAAGTTGTGACGCATTACGGCCGAGCCCATAACCAATACCTGGAAGAAGCATCAACAAAAGGACTGATTGGCATCGCAGCGCTCATTCTATTATTTGCCATTCCGCTGGCCATTTTCTTGCGCTATAGCCGCCTGTATCAAAAGCATGACAGTCAATGGATCTTTGCCCAGTGTGGTGTTATCCATGTCATTCTGGTCGCCAGTTACTGTTTAACACAGAACTTCCTGAACCATAACTCAGGTCTCATGTTTTACACTGTGTTTACGGCTATCTTTTTAGCTGGATGTCTGTATAAAAATCCAGTAGTAGCGACGACAGCCAGCAACCAAAACACTTCATCATTATTATAAAAGCACTGAGCAATGAAAATTCTGATTATCGGCCCTTCCTGGGTTGGCGACATGGTGATGTCCCAGTGTCTCTACACCAGCCTGAAACAGCAGCATCCTGACGCTGAAATTGATGTGCTGGCGCCTGCATGGTGCCGGCCGATTCTGGAGCGCATGCCGGAAATCCATCGTGCGCTGGAGATGCCCATCGGCCACGGTGAATTCAACCTGACCGGCCGCTACCGGATTGGCAAGTCCCTGCGTGAAGCGGGATACGATCAGGCATTCATCCTGCCAAATTCTGCGAAGTCTGCGCTGATCCCCCTGTTTGCCAAAATTCCGGCCCGGACCGGCTGGAAAGGGGAAAGCCGCTATGGCCTGCTGACCGATTTACGGAACAATAAACGCGATTTCGGTCTGATGATCGAGCGCTACTGTGCGCTGGCTTATCCAAAAGCGGCAATGACCAGCAGCGCAGCACTTCCCCAGTTACCCAAGCCTTCGCTGACTGTGGATAGCGAAAACCAGTCCGCAGCCATGGCTCGACTCTCTCTGAGTGCAGATCGCCCGATCATCGGACTTTGCCCCGGTGCTGAATTTGGCCCGGCAAAGCGCTGGCCGGACACGTATTTTGCAGAAGTTGCACAACACATGATTGAGCAGGGTAAGCAGGTGTGGCTGTTTGGTTCAGCGAAAGACCAACCCGTGACGTCCGCAATCAAAAATGCCCTGCCTGCTGATCTGCAGATTCACTGTCACGATCTGGCGGGACAAACCAGCCTGATTGAAGCCGTTGATTTGCTGGCAGCCTGCGACACTGTCGTCAGCAATGACTCCGGACTGATGCATGTTTCTGCTGCGGTTGGCTGTAAAGTCGTTGCCATTTATGGCTCAACGTCACCAGACTACACACCGCCTCTGGCGGAGCAGGTGGCCATCGTTCACACTGACATTGAATGTCGCCCGTGCTTCAAGCGCGAATGCCCTTATGGCCACCTGAAATGCCTGAAGGAACTACCGCCACAGCAGGTGATCCGAGCGATTGAGACTGTGTCGGATAATCATAAATCGGATGTGTGATGCGATTATTACATCAACAAAAAAACAGTAAGTTCGCTTTTTACAGCCGCAACCTGCTGCGCTCAATGACCCCGAAAGTCATTTACCAGCGCCAGTTGCGCTACCTGCTGAACACGCTGGATCAATACGACAAACACTATATTGCATCCAGAGTGGATTATTACCTCAAGCATCAAGCCCCCTTCACCCTGCCCGAAGAAAAAACAGTTCAGATCAAGCGTTACCGGAAACAGGGGCAGAGTGCGTACTACTATGACTTGAAAGAGTACCTGAACTACTTTGATAGCAGGCATCATCTGGCCTATCGGTTCGGCGACGAGACCCATCTCGAGCCTTTTCCCTTTCTGGTGAAGGCGCGCCCGATTCATGGGGACAATGCAAATGCGGTGCTCTTTAAACTCAATCAGGTCCGTCATTTCAACTTCATTACCGATACCTTGTCTTTTCGGGAGAAAAAGAACACCGCCGTCTGGCGTGGTGCGGCTTACCAGCCTCACAGAATCGAGTTCGTGCAAAATTATCATGATCACCCGCTGTGTGATATTGGCCAGACCAATCATAGCGAGCCCGCAAAACCTTGGGACAAAGGTTTCCTGTCGATTTCACAGCAGCTTCAGCATAAATTTATTCTGTGTATTGAGGGCAATGATGTGGCAACCAACCTGAAATGGGCGATGTCGTCCAATTCACTCTGTCTCATGCCCAAACCCAAATTTGAAACCTGGTTCATGGAAGGCACTCTGAAAGCTGGTGTACATTACGTTGAATTAAAGGATGATTTTTCTGATCTGGAAGAAAAAATCCACTACTTTAGCCAGCACCCGGAAGCGGCAGAAGCCATCATTGCCAATGCACATGAGCATGTTCATCAGTTTTGCCATCCGGGTCGGGAAAAGCTGATTGGCCTGCTGGTCCTGAAAAAATACTTTGAGCTGTCCGGCCAGTGGCAAGCGAAGTAAAAGAGAGAATCGATGCTACGTTTTGTCTATACCTGCCTGCTGATGCTGGCCGCACCTTTCCTGTTGGTTTCTCTGTATAAAAAACGCCCTGGTGTTCCCCCCATCGGAAAACGCTGGCAGGAGCACTTGGGCATCAGTCCGAAAGTAAACGGCCACCAGCCGTTATGGATTCACGCCGTCTCTGTGGGTGAAACACTGGCGGTGACACCACTGATCAAAGCCTTGAAACAGCGCTATCCGGATTTACCCATCCTGCTGACAACTACGACAGCGACGGGGGCAGAACAGGCGGCAAAACTCAGCGACTGGGTCGAGCATCGCTACATGCCTCTGGATTTTCCCTTCGCGTTACGTGCGTTTATCCGCACGCAACAACCCCGCGCGCTCTGCATCATGGAAACAGAGCTCTGGCCGAATACACTGGCCGCTGCCAAAGGGGCCGGATTGCCCGTGACTGTACTGAATGCGCGACTGTCTGAACGCTCTTGCCAACGCTATGCCAAGGTCCAGGCCCTGTTCAATCTGCTGGCAAAACATTTGGATCAGGTGTTATGCCAGCATCAGGATGATGCCAATCGATTCAAGCTATTAGGTGTGCCAGACAACGTGGTGCAGGTGACTGGCTCGATTAAATTTGATCTGTCGTTGCCCGACGGGCTCGAGCAGGCCAGTGAGATCCTCAGAGATGAACTGGGCAAGCAACGCCCTATCTGGATTGCGGCCAGCACCCACAGTGGCGAGGACGAACAAGTGCTGGACGCACACCGCCAGGTACTGTCTCAGCATCCGGATGCCTTACTGATCCTGGTTCCCCGCCATCCGGAACGATTCGATGCCGTGGAAGCACTCTGCATACAACGCGGATTCGCCACAGCACGCCGAACACATACACAAGAAGTGCTGAGCGAGCCGTCGGTCTATCTGGCTGACACTATGGGAGAAATGATGCTGCTGCTGGGTGCCTGCGATGTGGCATTTGTCGGGGGCAGCCTGATTGGCGATAAAGTTGGCGGCCATAACCTGCTGGAACCGGCAGCGCTGGCGAAACCTGTCCTGAGTGGCCCGAGTTACTTTAACTTCACGGATATCACCACCCAGTTATTGCAGGCTGGCGGGGCAAACATTGTTGAGAACAGCGAGCAGTTGGCCGAAGCCATCACCCGGCTGCTTTCCGATCCTCAGGCACAATCAGCCATGGGCCAGGCGGCGTTCAAGGTTGTCAAAAACAATCAGGGGGCGATTCAACGCACGCTGGATGCATTGGCCGCAACCCTGACGTTCCCGAAACCCTAAACCTTACTGATAGCCAGCCAGCAGGGCTTGCCAGTCGGCTTCCTGCCAGTGAATACCCGCCTTATCGACTTCTTTGACAAAAGAACGATGCAGGCGGGACAAATTCTCCGCTTTCCATGGTTCACCCGCTTCAACAGCACATTTATCAAAATCAATCAGCCAGATCTGCGCCTGTGCATCCAACAGAATATTATGGGCATTCAGATCAGTGTGATTCACCTGGCTGTCGTGCATCTTGCGGATCATGGCCCCCACAGCCTGCCACTGTGTGTCGGTCAGCGGTCCCTGTTGCAGGCGATCCACCAGATCGGTCGCCTCCGGGACTTTCTCCGTCAGTAAATCGGCCCGGTAATAAAGGCCGGTTCGACATACACGGGCAGCGACCGGACGGGGCACCCGCACCCCTTGTGTGACCAGGTGCTGAAGCAAATTGAATTCAGCTATGCTTCTGCAGGATGCCCAGTCAGAAAACCAGTATTGATCTTTCACCAGCTTGCCAAACAACCCACCGCGGTAATAATGCCGCAACGCCATGTCCAGCCGCGTCCCCCGGACAAACCAGGTGGTGCCACGCCCGCGCGCACTGCCAATGACCGCCTGCTGAGCCTGCCAGAAATCCGGTTCAAAACACTGCCAGGGGTCTTCTTGCAATAGGTCCGGGTCGAACATGACCCGACAGTTATCCTGCTCCCGTATTTCCATCTTTCTGTATCTCAAGCGGTTGAAAAGCGCTATTTTACAATTCCAGCGTCGCTAATGCATAATTCATTGGCATTTTCCGGCAGAACCTTTGAAAAGCAGGTGTCATGACTTTATTCACTTCCGCTCCCGAGTCTTTGTGTATCCTTCGCCTGTCGGCGATCGGGGATGTCTGTAACAGCATTGCCATGGCGCAGGCCATTCAGCGTCAATGGCCGGAAACCCGGCTCACCTGGATTTGCGGCAAAGTAGAAGCACGGCTGCTGAAAGGATTGCCGGGGATCCGGGTGATCGTGTTTGATAAAAAACAGGGCTGGGCTGGCTACAAAGCCGTCTGGCAGGCACTGAAAGGCGAACGCTTTGATGCCCTGCTCCACATGCAGACCGCCATTCGTGCCAGCATTGTCTGCCTGGGGATCCGGGCCAGATATAAACTGGGGTTCGATGCCGAACGCAGCAGCGATCTGCAGCAGCTTTTCACCAATGTGAAAGTACCGTCTCCGCAATCCCCGCACGTTCTGGACGGTTTCATGCAATTTGCCGCCACACTGGGTGTCACAGATCTGACCCCGTCCTGGGACATTCCGCTGTCGGAAGAAGATCAACGCTGGGCAGATCAGCAAATCCATCAGGACAACACGCTGGTCATCACGCCTGCGGCCAGTAAAGGCTATAAAAACTGGACACCGGAAGGCTATGCATCTCTCGCCCGCCATGCCCATGCACAAGGTTTTGCCGTGATCCTTGCTGGCAGCCCGGCCCAGATCGAAGTGGACCTGGGCAATGCCATTGAAGAACGACTGGATTTTCCGGTCAATAATCTGATCGGCCAAAGCAGCCTGAAACAGCTGCTGGCACTGCTTCGTCAGGCAGCATTGGTCTGTGCCCCCGATACCGGCCCGGCACATATGGCCGTCGCTGTTGGAACACCTGTGCTGGGATTGTATGCGCACCATAACCCCAAACGCACCGGGCCCTATCTGTCCCGCCCCTATGTCGTCAGTGTTTATGATGAATGCATTGAAGCCGAAACCGGACAACCCGTCAGCCAGTTGCCCTGGCGCAGCCGGGTGAAGGATGAACAGGCCATGCAGCGCATCTCAGCGGAGCAAGTCATTGCCATGTTTGACCGCATTGTTCAGGAACATTGCGCGTAATCAGGCATGCCCCCGTAAAGCGATAAACTGCTTCACAGAAATCGGCCGGGATTTTACTTTGAGTGACCCGGTCGGCATAATCACTGGCATATTCGTACCGCCATCTTATTGAATTGGACGCTGAATGACCGCCGACACCTCCCGCAGCACTCTGGGCGTGCTGATGATCATCAAAAATGAAGCCAAGCATCTGGCAGCCTGTCTGGATACCGTTGCTGGCTGGGTTGACGAAATTGTTATTGTCGACTCAGGCAGCACAGATGAATCCGAACAGATCGCACGCCGCTACACCGATCAATTTTACGCTTATGAAGACTGGCCGGGATTTGGCCTGCAACGTCAGCGTGCACAGGATCACATGACCACAGATTGGGTGCTGGTGCTGGATGCTGATGAGCGCGTTACGCCTGAGCTCAAAACTGATATTCAGGCTGCATTGAAGGCCAACCCAACCCAAACAGCGTACCGGCTGAACCGTCTGAGCGACGCCTTCGGGAAAACCATTCGCCATTCCGGCTGGTCGCCAGACTGGGTGGTTCGCCTGTATCGTCGGGAAGAAGCCCGCTATAACGATGCACTGGTACACGAAAAAGTGCTGACCGATGGGCTGGAGATTCGTCCGCTGAAAGGCCGTTTGCTCCATGACACCTATGACAATCTGCATCATTATCTCAATAAAACCACCAAGTATCTGAAAGCCTGGACGGATGAGCGGGAAGGCCGAAAAAAAGCCGGCTTAGGCACCGCCCTGCTCCATGCGCTGGCCAGTTTCCTGAAAATGTATATTCTCAAACGCGGCTTTCTGGATGGTCGGCACGGGTTTATTCTGGCGTGGTTGAGCATGCATTCCACATTCGTTAAATATATTGATCTCTGGCTACGGGATTATCAAAAAGAGAGAAATCTATGAAAGTCGCTCTCGTCATCACTACATATAACTGGAAAGAAGCCCTGAAAGCCGTTCTGGACAGTGTCAAACGACAAACAGAACTGCCAGACGAAGTCATCATCGCTGATGATGGATCACGAGAAGACACCGCCGCACTGATTCAGAGTTATCAGCAGGACTTTCCGTACACGCTGATTCATTCATGGCAACCCGATGACGGATTTCAGTTAGCCATGAGCCGTAATCGCGCGATCGCGCTGTCTCAGGCTGACTACATCATCATGATTGACGGAGATATCGTCATGTCACCTGATTTCATCCGCTCCCATAAACAAGCAGCCAAAGCCGGCTATTTTGTGCAAGGCGGTCGCGTGCTGGCCAATGATGAAATCAGCCAGAAAATCATGCATCAGAATGTTGTGCCAACCCTGTTTTCAGCCGGTATTAAGAACCGTCACAACTGTATCAGTCACCCCTGGCTCAGCAAGCTGTGTTCATATGAACGGAATAATGATGCGTCAACCCGAGGCTGTAACATGGCGTTCTGGCGCGCAGATGTAATCGCAGTGAATGGCTTTAACGAAGACTTCGTTGGCTGGGGACGTGAAGACAGTGAATTTGTTCACCGTATGCTGAACTGCGGAAAAAAACGGTTGTACCTGAAATTTGCCGGTGTCGGGTATCACCTCTACCATGATGAAAGTTCCCGAGCCTCGCTGGCGAAAAACGACGAAATTCTGGATAACACCGTCCGTCAGAAGCTGACCCGCTGCGACAATGGTATTGATAAATTTATGGATGAAAACGCATGACAACCCGAGTCATTTACCCCGGCACATTTGACCCGATCACCAACGGCCATCAGGATCTGATTGAACGCGCCGCCGCCATGTTCGACCACGTCGTCGTGGGCATTGCTTTCAGTCCCAGCAAGAAGCCGTTGTTCGACCTGCAGGAGCGTGTGGATCTGGCGAAAGCCGTCACCAGCCACCTGAACAACGTCGACGTCGTTGGCTTTTCCGGGTTGCTGGTCGATTTTGCCCGCGAACAGCAAGCCAACATTCTGGTGCGTGGCCTGCGCGCGGTTTCCGACTTCGAGTACGAATTCCAGCTCGCCAACATGAACCGACGCCTGATGCCGGAACTGGAAACCGTGTTCCTGACACCAGCCGAAGAGAACTCGTTTATCTCGTCGACCATCGTCAAAGAAGTTGCCCTGCACAAAGGTCAGGTCGATCAGTTTGTCCACCCGACGGTGGCTCAGGCCCTGAAAGCCAAGCTCGCAAAATAAAAGAATGGTGGCGGGCAGGATGTCATCCGGCTGCCACTTTTCCGCCGGCCTTCTGCCCGTAATAATCCAGATACCACGCCACAAATTTTTGCACACCTTCAGGCACACTCACCTGAGGGTGAAACCCGGTCACTTCAAATAAATCCTGGGTATCTGCATAGGTTGCGTAAACATCGCCCGGTTGCATCGGCAGGTATCGTTTCATGGCTTCACGACCCAGCGCCTGCTCCAGCGCCGTAATAAAGTCCATCAGTTGAACTGGCTGACCATGTCCGAGATTGTACACTCGATAAGGCGCAGCGCTGGACGCTGGCGTGCCGTTTTCCACCCGCCAGTTCGGATCCTCAGTCGGCACGTGATCCTGTATGCGCACCACCCCTTCCACTATATCGTCGATGTACGTGAAGTCGCGCAGCATGTCTCCGTGGTTAAAGACATCAATCGGCTGTCCGGAAAGAATCGCCGACGTAAACTTAAACAAGGCCATATCCGGACGTCCCCAGGGGCCGTAGACGGTAAAGAAGCGTAGCCCTGTTGTCGGAATGCCATACAGATGGGAATAGGTGTGAGCCATCAGTTCATTGGCTTTTTTGGTCGCGGCGTATAAAGAAACTGGATGGTCGACGCTGTCGGATGTTGACAGCGGGAGCTTGCGGTTAAGCCCATAAACGGAGCTGGAGGAAGCATAGACCAGATGCTCAATCTGATGACGGCGGCAGCCTTCCAGAATGGTCAGATGGCCGTTGAGATTACTGTCGGCATACGCCATGGGGTTTTCGAGGGAATAACGAACACCGGCCTGTGCAGCCAAGTGGATCACCCGATCAAACCGATGCATCAAAAATAACCGGGCAATGGCTTCCCGGTCGGCCAGATCGCAATCGAGCACCAGTAAACTCGGATGCGCAATTTGCTGCACCCTGGCCTGTTTCAACCGGACATCATAATAGTGATTGAAGTTATCAATCCCGACCACATCATGGCCCATCTGGCACAGACGCTGTGCCACCGCACTGCCAATAAAACCAGCCACACCCGTTATCAGATAACGCATGCTCACCCCCATTGGAGGCTGCAATGGCCTCCTTAACATTCCCCAAAGAATTCTGAAGTGAGACCGTTTAATCTTGTACTTATCTAAAAATGTTGGCACTCACTACAATAGACTGTAGCACGCTGCCCGATTTTGACCTCATTGAGTTCCGTACCGCACCGAGGGCAAGGTTTGCCTGCCTTCCCGTACACTTGCAGCTCCTGTGCAAAATAGCCGGGTTTGCCGTCACTTTGTTTAAAATCCTTCAGTGTGGTTCCGCCCTGCGTAATCGCCTGATCAAGCACCTGTTTGATGTCTGCCACCAGCCGGGTCAGCCGTGCCGGAGATAATGAACCCGCCGGGGCCTGAGGATGGATCCCTGCAGCGAACAAAGATTCATTGGCATAGATGTTTCCCACACCCACAACAACCTGATTGTCCATAATGAACTGCTTCACCACAGTCCGCTTCCCTTTGGCTTTTTCAATCAGATAATCCGCATCAAAGACTTCACTCAGCGGCTCAGGTCCGAGCTTACTCAGCACCGGATGTTCTGTGTCCCGCGCCTGCCACAGCCAGGCGCCAAAACGACGCGGATCGTTGTAACGCAGCACTTCACCGCTGGCGAGTAAAACATCCACATGATCGTGTTTGGCTGGCGGGATCTCTGTCGGCAAGATACGCAGGCTGCCCGACATCCCTAAGTGAATGATGGCAAAACCGGCATCGGTTTCCAGCAGCAGATATTTCGCACGGCGTTCAACCCCGCGAATCATCTGCCCTTCAAGTAATTTCAATTCTGCAGGGACTGGCCAGCGCAGGCTCGGATTCCGCACCGTCACCCGAGTCACGGTCTGACCCACGACATGCGGGGTAATCCCCATCCGGCTGACTTCAACTTCAGGTAATTCAGGCATGTTTTCTCAGACTTCTTGATTGAGGGGGAAATACTTTAAAGCGACGGGAACAGATAATCCGGTGCAACGGTCACCGCCAGCCAGTCGCCCTGCCAGTTTTGCAGCAGCCAGAATTGTGGCAGCTGATAAACCGTCAGACGGTAAGGTTCTTCATGATCAGCCAGCCAGACTTCAACACTACGCGGCGCGGTCAATTGCTCACTGAGCTGATTGAAGGTGCCCGAATCCACTTGAGTCCCTGCCAACTCCGTCCAGTGTGAAACCAACAACGCAGGATCGCCGTCCATGACGGGCTCTGCCTGCCATTGGCCAGCGCTTTGCGTGAAAACAACATTGGTTAAGGCCAGCCGGGTCACCCGGGCATCCGGGGGGAGCAGCCGCACCAGGCCAGCAGTATTCGCCGCTTGCGGTTCATGACCGGCCATCCGCTCTTTCAGCAACGGCGGTAACTGGATGATTGCGACAAACAGCAACACCCCGATAATGATGATGTTATTCCATCCTTTCCGTGACAATTTCATGCCATCCTCTCCGCAACACACGTCAGTGATGGTAGCCCGCTTACGGGCGATAGCCAAGCCACCTTAAACGGCAGCCATAAAAAAACCCAGCCAAGGCTGGGTTTTTATCAAAAAGCGAAAGAAACCAATTACTTGATTTTTGCTTCTTTGTACATAACGTGCTTACGGACAACTGGATCAAATTTCTTGATCTCAAATTTGCCCGGCATGTTACGCTTGTTTTTGTCGGTAGTGTAGAAGTGACCGGTGCCGGCAGATGATACCAGACGGATCTTCTCACGAATGCCTTTAGCCATTGTTCAGAATCCTCTTAAACGTTCTCGCCGCGAGCACGCATTTCAGACAGAACGGTATCAATACCTTTCTTATCAATGATACGCATGCCTTTCGCAGAAAGGCGTAGTTTAACGAAGCGTTTTTCGCTTTCTACCCAGAAACGATGAGTTTGCAGGTTCGGCAGAAAACGACGCTTGGTGGCATTACGTGCGTGTGAACGGTTGTTACCCGTTACAGGACGCTTACCAGTTACTTGGCATACTCGGGACATTACTGTCTTCTCCAAATCGTTTCAGCTCGATATCAACCGCGATTAACCGAACGCAAAAAGCATTCCATCTAACCGAAGCTATCAAAGGTCGCGCATTATACTAAGTCAAAACCAGTTGCTCAAGTCCCGAGCAGATCCTTTCTTGTCTTTTTGATCAATTTCGGCCTACTTTATAGCCAACCTCGTTCAGCAAAAGAAACCACTTCACCATCACCAACAACGAAGTGATCGAGGATCCGAATGTCCACCAGGGCCAGCGCATCGCTGATCCTCCGCGTAATTCGCCGATCGGCCTGACTTGGCTCCGCCACGCCTGAGGGGTGATTATGCGCTAAAATCACCGCCGCTGCATTAAGTTCCAGCGATCTTTTTACCACTTCGCGCGGATAAACACTCGCGGCGTCAATGGTTCCCTCAAACATCACCTCCCCCTCAATGACCCGATGCTGATTATCCAGAAATAAAATATAAAAAACTTCCCGGTGGCGATCCCGGAGCACCTGGCTGAGATATCGGCGGGTCGCCTCCGGGCTGGTCATGGCTTCCCCTTTTTTCAGTTGCTCAGACAAATACCGCAAACTCATCTCCAGCACCGCCTGCAATTGCACATACTTGGCAGGCCCCAACCCTTTATGCAGGCAAAACGTTTTGTGGTCTGCGGCCAGTAAAGCCCGTAAGGAGCCGAATTCTTCCAGCAAACGACCGGCCAGCTCCACCACATTCAGGCCTGGCAACCCGGTCCGCAGAAAAATGGCCAGCAATTCGGCATCCGATAATGCACCTGCGCCGCGTTGTAACAGCTTCTCTCTCGGCCGCGCTTCCTGCGGCAAATGCTTCAAAACCATCCTGTCTTCACCTCATGTTTATTTTGCCTCAGCAGAATGGAGTCTCAGCCGCATGGCAAAGCACTCGCATTGAAAATGCGACACTCCTGACACGTCTGACATCATGTTTCACACCGCCAGGCAGAGTCTGTCGAGCTACGCCCCGGCGATTCAGTGATTTCAGACATAGAAAGCGTCATTTTTCTGGAGACTTAAGCGATGAATCTCTTCGGCTTTGGTGATATCGTGTTGCCAGTTTTTTCAGGAATCAGGCAATCGGATGAAAACACTGGCAGGAAAAAAAATACTTCTGGGGATCAGCGGTGGCATTGCAGCCTATAAGTGCGCCGAACTGACCCGGCGACTGATTGAACGCGGCGCTGAAGTCCGTATCGTCATGACCCCGGCCGCCAAAGAATTCATTACCCCGCTCACCCTGCAAGCCGTATCGGGACAGCCGGTTGCCGAAAGCCTGCTGGATCCGGCTGCAGAAGCATCGATGGGACATATTGAATTGGCAAAATGGGCCGATTTGGTTCTGCTGGCGCCTGCCACAGCCGATCTGATTGCCCGCTTGCGCGCTGGCATGGGCAATGACCTGCTGACCACGCTGTGCCTGGCCACCCATGCACCGATTGCCGTTGCACCGGCGATGAACCAGCAGATGTACCGCCAGCCAGCCACTCAGGAAAATCTGACCGCACTGGCCAACTGGGGTCATCACATCTGGGGCCCCGCCAGCGGCGAGCAAGCCTGTGGCGATGTCGGCCCGGGCCGGATGCTGGAACCCATGGCGCTGGTCCATGAAGTCGAACAATTTTTTCAGCCGGACGATCTGGCTGGCCTCCGTATCGCCGTCACCGCAGGCCCGACACGGGAAGCGCTGGATCCGGTGCGTTATCTGACCAATCACAGTTCCGGCAAAATGGGATTCGCCATTGCAGCCGCGGCGGCTGCGCGGGGCGCTCAGGTGACCCTGATCAGCGGGCCGGTTTCCCTGCCAACCCCGGCAGGGGTCACCCGGATTGATGTCGAGAGCGCCGTGGAGATGCATCAGGCGGCCATGACGCAGGCGACCTGTCACGATATCTTTATCGGTTGTGCTGCCGTTGCGGATTTCCGGGCAGCAGAAGTGGCTGCCCAGAAAATGAAGAAACAATCCGGGAAAGACGAACTGATCCTGAAGCTGGTGAAAAATCCGGATATCATCGCCGGTGTCGCTGCACTGACGGAGCAACGGCCGTTTACGGTCGGCTTCGCGGCCGAAACGCAGGATGTGGCCCACTACGCTCAGGATAAACTGCAACGGAAGAATCTTGATCTGATCTGTGCCAATGACGTTGCTCAGCAAGGTCATGGATTCAATAGTGAGACCAACGCCCTCCATCTGTATTGGAAGACAGGTGACAAGGCTTTGCCGCTCACAGATAAGGTTTCGCTCGGACGTCAGTTAATCGGTGAAATCATCCACTGCTACCGACAGCAATCCTGACCCCGGCCCATCCAACCGCCGGGGGGTGACCCCATACACCACATCACAGGCTTTTTTGGCAGCCAGCTCTCAAGCTGACACGCTGGCTGCCGATAGAGATAACACTGCCGGATTCAGACACTTTCCATGCCCTGCTTGCATGGCTAAGATACTCAGGTTTTTCTGTCCGGACACAGTCTTACATCGAAAAGGAACGGTTATTCATGGCTGGCAATAAAAAAAACAACCGCCGCGAAGAAATCTTGCAGGCTTTGGCTGAAATGCTGGAATCCAACCAGGGCAGCCAACGCATTACCACCGCGAAACTGGCCGCTCAGGTCGGAGTTTCAGAAGCGGCCCTGTATCGCCACTTTCCCAGCAAGGCCCGTATGTTTGAAGGCCTGATTGAGTTTATTGAAGATTCAATTACCACACGCATCAACCGGATCCTGGATGACGAAAAAGACACCATGACCCGACTGCGTATGGTGCTGCAACTGCTGCTGGTATTCGCAGAGCGCAACCCTGGTTTGACCCGGATTATGACCGGCCATGCCCTGATGTTTGAACAGGACCGGCTGCAATCGCGTATCAACCAGCTGTTTGAGCGGATTGAAACCCAGCTGCGCCAGATTCTGCGCGAGCGTAAACTCCGTGAAGGCCGAGGCTTCCCGATTGACGAAAATATTCTGTCTGCCCAGCTGTTGGGTCAGGTCGAAGGCAGCTTTAACCGCTATGTGCGCTCCAGTTTCCGCCATAAGCCGAATGACAATTTCGATGCTTACTGGGATCTGCTGACCAATCAGTTGAGTTAATACCCATCTCAGTCAATCACTGATCATCCTAGCTTGTTCAAATGTTTGATCACTGACTGACTTTGATTGGTATAACTTTCTCTCTTCCCTTTTCAGCTCGACGACCCGATCACTCCAAAGGATCAAAAAAGGCTGGCATCGCTGCCAGCCCTTCGTGGTTCGTGCTGAAAAGAATTAGAATCAGATCCCGTATTCAGCCCGGTACGCCTTCACCGCTTCCAGATGGGTTTCCATGCCGTCCTGCGCTTCCAGATAGCTGACGACATCACCCAGCGACACAATGGAAATGACAGCACAGCCAAAATCGCGTTCCACTTCCTGAATCGCCGACAGCTCGCCCTTACCTTTTTCCTGACGGTCAATGGCCACCAGCACACCGGCCAGATCTGCGCCATGGGCCTGGATGATTTCCATCGACTCACGAATCGCCGTACCTGCGGTGATCACATCATCGACCAGCATGATACGCCCTGCCAGCGGGCTGCCGACCAGATTGCCGCCTTCGCCATGATCCTTGGCTTCCTTCCGGTTAAAACAGTAAGGCGTATCTACCTCGTGATGGTCTGCCAGCGCAACCGCCGTGGTGGTCGCAATCGGAATGCCTTTGTAGGCCGGGCCAAAGAGCACATCAAACGCGATGCCGGAATCTGCCAGCGCCGCCGCATAAAAGCGCCCCAGACGCGCCAGATCACGGCCGGTGTTGAACAGACCGGCATTGAAAAAATACGGGCTCTTCCGGCCAGATTTCAAGGTGAACTCACCAAACTTCAGAACACCTTTTTCCAATGCAAATTCAATAAACTGGCGTTGATATGCTTTCATTGTTTCTCCTCAAGCGGTTAATCGCATCACCGGCCGGATTCAGTTTCCGGCTGGCAAACCTGCAGATCCATGGGCTACAGGCAAAAAAAAGCGGCTCCAACAGGAACCGCTCCAAAAACATTAACTTTCCAGCGATGCCTGCTGGACTTTGATGATCTCGGCAATGCCGTCTTTCGCCAGCGACAGCATGGCCATCAGTTCTTCGGTACTGAAGGCTTCCCCTTCCGCTGTCCCCTGAATCTCAATGATGTTGCCTTCCCGGTTCATGATCACATTCATGTCGGTTTCGGCATTGGAATCTTCGGCATAATCCAGATCGCAAACGGCAGTGCCTTCATAAATTCCCACCGAGACCGCAGCAATGGAGGTTTTCAGCGGATTTTTCTTCAGCAGGCCTTTTTCCATCATCACCTGGATCGCATCGGTCAGCGCAACCATCGCACCGGTAATCGAAGCCGTGCGCGTTCCGCCATCCGCCTGAATCACATCACAGTCGACCGTGATCATCTGCTCGCCCAGCACTTCCAGATCAACCGCTGCACGCAGGCTGCGGGCAATCAGGCGCTGAATTTCCAGTGTGCGCCCACCCTGTTTCCCATTGGCCGCCTCACGACGGTTCCGGGAATGTGTCGCACGGGGCAGCATGCCGTATTCTGCCGTGACCCAGCCCTGGCCTTTGCCTTTCAGCCAGCGCGGCACGCTTTCTTCAACACTGGCGGTACAAATCACCTTGGTGTCGCCGAATTCAACCAGCACCGAGCCTTCGGCATGGGCTGTGAAATGACGGGTAATGGTAATCGGGCGAACTTGACTGGCACTTCTTCCGCTTGGACGCATCGGGCTTCACCTTGGTTGCTATTATGAGCTGGGACCGGGCCACCGGAGGGCGGCCTGACATTAACCGGCGATTATAGCCAGATCTCCCCGCCCTTGCATCCCCGAACTTGCCTTCCCGCTGCGGATCAATTTCCATTATTCGTACTGGCACGTATAATCAAGCCATCATTTCTTAAGGGCCGATAGCCAATGATTCACAGCATGACCGCCTATGCCCGTCGCGAAGTAAAAGGCGACTGGGGCAGCGCCGTTTGGGAAATCCGTTCGGTAAACCAACGATATCTGGAAACTTACCTGCGTCTGCCTGAGCAGTTTCGCAGCCTGGAACCTGTGCTGCGCGAGCGTTTTCGTCAGCGTCTGGCACGCGGCAAGGTGGAATGCAGCCTGCGCTTTGAAGCCAACCCGGCTGCCAGCACAGAACTGCGTATCAATGAATCTCTAGCCAAGCAGGTGATCAAAGCCGCCAGCTGGGTGAAAGAAACCGCCGGTGAAGGCAACATCGGTCCGTTTCAGGTGCTGAACTGGCCGGGCGTGATGGAAACGCCGGAGCAGGATATGGACGCCATCAATCAGGAGCTGCTGACCGCATTTGACGGTGCGCTCGATGATTTCATCGCGGCCCGTGCCAGCGAAGGCGCCAATATGAAAGATCTGATCGACCAGCGTCTGGATGCCATCACAACAGAAGCCACCAAAGTGCGCGCGCTGATGCCGGAAGTGATGCAATGGCAACGCGAGCGGATTCTGAACCGTCTGGAAGAAGCCAAGATCGAGCTGGACGCGAACCGCATCGAACAGGAACTGATCCTGCTGGCCCAGAAAAGCGATGTTGCTGAAGAGCTGGACCGTCTCGATTCCCATGTGAAAGAAACGCACAAAATTCTGAAAAAAGGCGGCGCCTGTGGCCGACGCCTGGACTTCATGATGCAGGAATTCAACCGCGAATCGAACACCCTCGCCTCTAAGTCCATCAACACAGAGATCACCGCCTCAGCCGTTGAACTCAAAGTGCTGATCGAACAGATGCGCGAGCAGATTCAGAATATTGAGTAGTTTTCCCTTGCTTTCCAACGCTTTCCAATTATTAACAAAGCCTTGATTTTACAGGGCTTTTGTTTTTCATCCTGTCCTGCCTCGTTTCATCTTGTTTCATCCATGCGGTGAGTTAACTGGTGAGTAATGGCTCTGTATACTCACATCAAATGGTGAGTAACAGGAGGGCCTATGGCCATGACAGCAAAGCAAGTCGCCGCACTTGCAAAGTCTGGGGAGCCGATACGAAAGTCAGACGGTAAAGGGCTGTACTTCGTCGTCCCAGACTCGGGAAGCCCGTACTGGGCGTTAAGGTACAGCGTGGATGGCAAACGCAAGCAGATGACACTGGGCCAGTATGCCGACATGTCACTGGCAGATGCTCGGACAGAAGCAGAAGTCTTCAAGCGCGAACTCCGCCAAGGAGTCGACCCGCTGGTCGCCAAACAACGCCAGAAATGGATCGGGATCAGCAGTGTCGATGACTTGTTCCAGGATTGGTACACGAATGACTTGCTGCCCAGATTGAAGCACCCCAAGATTCCGGCCAGGATTTTCAACAAAGACATCAAACCCGTCATCGGTGAGCTCAAGATTCATGATGTAACGGCCCTTGATGTTCGCGAAGTCATCCATCGAGTCAGAGACAGCGGGCGTCCAACCGTTGCGAACGACACCTTGGGATACATGAAGCAGCTCTTCAACCACGCAGTAAAGCTTGAGCTGACCGCAAACAATCCTGCATCACCCTTCACCATCAACGATGCAGGAGGACTCGAAGAATCCCGAGCCAGGGCGCTGAAGCTGGACGAAGTAGAACAGGTATTCAAAATTTTCAGGAAGCATCTGAACAGCTTTGGCAGAGACAACTACCTGTCATGCTGCCTGTTCCTGGTGCTCGGGAACCGGAAGAGCGAGTTGTGCGAGGCCCCTTGGTCAGAATTTGATCTGGAGCAGTATGTTTGGCACATGCCCGAGAGGCGGGTAAAGACCGGAATCCCCATCTCTATCCCTCTGCCAGGCCAAGCAATGGAGTGGCTGAATGAGCTCAAAGTAAGATCACTGGGTTCTGAGTACGTTTTCCCAGCCAGGCGCCGCAGCAAACTGCCCCATATGGGGCCTGACACACTGAATCGCGCGATCTCCAAGCTGTTTGGACGAGAAGCCGGACGAAAGATCCAGCCACCCAACGTGATGGGCGACATCAAGCACTTCACCGTCCATGATCTCAGACGAACTTTCAGAAGCCTGGCCTCCTCGGTTGGGACGCCGCGTCACATTGCGCGTCTCTGCACCAACCATCGGCAGGGAGGAGTAGATGGTATCTATGACAGGCATGAGTACTTCGAGGAGCGGAAAGCGGCTCACCAGAAGGTAGCCGATCTGGTCTCGCCATACCTATAGGCGGCTTGTCCGTGCAACCATCCCATATACCAACGATTGGAGTGACCATCTTGGACACTCCAGTCAGAAATAAGCCAGTTGACGCACAATGATGTTGTGCATATCATGAAGTAAAGAGAATCGCACGATATGGCTGTCGAATTCAGAGACTCGTGGCTGGAAGCGTTTTACGAGGATGACCAAAGCCACAGGAAGATACCCAGCACCATCGAGGGGGCATTGTTCAGGAAGCTGGAGATCTTAGACGCAGCAACCCAGGAGTCAGACTTGAGAATCCCTCCGGGTAACCGCTTCGAGCACCTTGAAGGGAATATGGCCGGGTGGTGTTCCATCCGGGTAAACAAGCAATACCGGCTGATCTTCAGATGGATCGATGGCATTGCCCAAGATACCTATCTGGACCCCCATGTTTACAGGGGCTAGTGGAGGATAAGGTTATGAGGAACACAAAACGTCGCCCAGTAACGGTCGGTCAGATGCTGGTGACCGAGTTCCTGGAGCCTATGAACATTGAGATCAACGAACTGGCTGAAGCCATGGGTGTACACAGAAACACCCTGAGTCGGATCGTTCACGACAAGGGGGCTTTGACCGCGCCCATGGCAATCAAGCTGGCTGCGGCCTTGGGTAATACGCCGGAGTTCTGGCTCAATATTCAGCACTCAGTAGAGTTGTGGGATGTTCGGCATAGAGCCTTTGAGCAGGAAGCAAAGAATGTTAAACGAGTAACACCTCTCTTAGAAAAGAGGGAAGCACTTATTTAGCAGATAAGACCATAACGGTATGATCATGCGGTCTAAGGTGGTCGCAACATATAAGGATTATTATAACAAATGCCTTGGACTTCGGCGCATATTAACTGGCTCATTGATACGGGTGAACGACTGAAAACTGCCAATGGCAAGGAGGTAGAAGTTTGGGCGTTCCGTCATGAGAAAGACGAGGCTATACTCTCCGCTTGGGCAAAACACTTTCGCAACCACTACTGCTTGGACACCGATATAGACTTCCTCAGAGGTCAACAATCTCGTAAAGACTATCTCAATACACTTAAATTCCCTTGTAGCTCTACAAAGCTTGGCCCTGGAATCCGAGCAGGTGATTTTGGTGAAATTCTCGTTGCCGACTATCTTCAATGGCGTCTCGGCTTCTGGGTTCCCAGAGTACGGTGGTCGTCGAAGGTTGTCCGAGATGAGTCACCCAAGGGCAGCGACGTTATTGGTTTTCGCTTCCGCAATCAGGATTACTCGACGTCTCCAGAAGACCTTCTGACTGTATTCGAAGCCAAGACTCAGTTCTCAGGATCTGGGAAAAACAGGTTACAAGATGCTATTAATGATTCAGCAAAAGATCACCTTAGAATAGGTGAATCGCTCCACTTCATTAAGCAAAAGCTATTCGATAAAGGAAGCAGAGAGCAAGCTCAGCTAATTGATCGATTCCAAAATCCAGTTGACATTCCATATAAAGAGTCCTTTGGTGCTGCGGCAATCATCTCAGATGAACACTTTGATGCGAATGTCATAGGGTCTTCGAATTGCGAGACAATCCCGAAGTCTCCAAAATCAAAGGAACATATCTCTCATCCAAACGGTGAAAATCTTGTCCTCTTGGTTATAAAGGGGCCCGACATGATGGCTTTGGTCCACGAGCTCTACAGGAGGGCTGCGGATGAAGCCTGAACAGAAATCCCAACTACTGCTTGGCGTCACACGGTCAAAGGCCAAGATGATCGAGTATAATGTTCCGGAAGAACATCACATCAAAATCATACAAGATCCAGCCAAGCTTTTCCCTATTTCGATCGGGCTACTGGGTGACCTTGCCGCCACAATGAACCGAGACAATCCGGACCCTGAGTTACTCTCGGAACTGAGGAGAAGCCTACTCTTCTCTGCCCATTTTTTTGATTCGTATGTCCAGTCAAAGTTGAATGAAAGTCTAGATCCGTATCTCTTACTAGTTGGAGCTTCTTCGTACTATCTTTGTGATTTACCTGGAAGCGCCTCGGTACTAGCCCGGAAAGTAGATGCTGATTTCCCAGATCTAGATGCCTACGGCCTGGAAAATCTAATTTTTTGGATGTTGCGAGGAGATATATCTACATATTTTGGTGGTGCAGAGGGAAAACTCGGAAATTATATTGATGTCGTTTTCGAGGCGCTAGTCCAGTTTGTACAAAATGGCACTGGTGAAAAAGAAATCCTCGACCAGCTTAGAAAGCTAAGGGGTGCTGTTTATGAATTAGGTTCTCCTAGGCAGCTTCTTCTCGGTGATATTGCTACCGCCCTAATCAGAAAAAAAATTCAGAACTCCTGTTGGATTGCTCTCCCTTTCTATTCAGGGCTTTCAAGAGATAAATGGCAACCCTCTATTCAGAAGAAGTCTTTCATCAAAGAGTTGTGGCCAGCACAACACCTTTTGGGAAGAGCAGATGTTCTCAAAGGTAAATCTGCTATCGTTCAAATGCCTACCAGTGCGGGAAAAACAAAAGCAACCGAGCTTATTCTTCGTAGCGCGTTTCTGGCAGATCGCGTGGCACTGGCCATTATCATCGCTCCGTTTCGGGCACTATGCCATGAGATAAAAAACAGTCTCATTGAGGCGTGCCACAACGAACCCACTAAGGTGGATGAATTATCCGATGCCCTACAGACCGACTTCGAAATTGCCGAGCTCTTGGGACACCAACAGATCCTTGTTGTTACTCCCGAGAAGCTGCTTTACGTCCTTAGGCATGCTCCAGAGCTGGCTGATCACATTGGGCTATTAGTTTTTGACGAAGGCCACCAGTTTGACAGCGGCACCAGAGGCATAACATACGAACTACTCCTGACATCGTTGCGCTCAATGATCCCTGAAAGAACTCAGAAGGTGTTAATCTCGGCTGTTATCAGCAACGCCAAGTCTGTCGGAGAGTGGCTGAACGGGGAACCCAATGTTGTTGAAGGCACGACTCTGATTCCGACCTTCAGGTCAGTCGGATTCGCGAGCTGGCTTGATCAATTGGGAAGGATCGAATACGTCGACAGCCGTGATGCCGAACAAGGCGAGTTTTTCGTTCCGAGGGTAATCGAAAGATTCACTCTTGGACGGAAACCAAGGGAAACAACTGAACGTTTTTTTCCAGAACAAGCGATGAAACCTAATGGCAAGCCAAATCCTGATTTTGGGAAAACAGTAGCACTTTACCTAGGGTTGAGATTGGCCCCGAATGGCAGTATCGCTATCTTTTGTGGGAGGAAATCAACAGCAGCAAGCATCTGCGATAAAATCGTCGATATTATCGAACGAGGCGCCCCCTTGGCCTTGCCGTCAGATTTCTCTGACACCCAGGAAGTTGAGCGGCTGAGACATCTTCATGTCGAAAATCTCGGCGCTGACGCCCCGGCGTCACAAAGCGCGGCTCACGGCATTTTCTCCCATCATGGCAATACGCCGCACGGTATCCGTCTGGCGGTGGAGCATGCCATGCGCAACGACCTTGTGCGATTCGTTGTTTGCACATCCACATTGGCACAGGGCGTAAATCTTCCGATTCGATATCTCATCGTGACCAGTGTTTACCAAGGTATGGAGCGCATCAAAGTTCGCGATTTCCACAACCTCATTGGCCGAGCGGGTCGCGCCGGGATGCATACTGAAGGCAGTATTCTGTTTGCAGATCCGGTAATCTATGATAGGCGAAAGGTCCGTAGGGACAAGTGGCGCTGGGAGCAAGTGAAAGAACTCCTTGAGCCTTCTAATTCAGAGCCATGTATTAGTAACCTCTTATCGATCTTCGACGCCATCAAGAGTGATGACGAGAAATTCATCATCACAATGGAGGCTCTGGATTTTGCCAAGGCCTATATCAACGATCCCGATGAAGTTACCCAGTATGCTGCTAGGATAGCCGCACAACATAGGAACAAAGGATTCTCACGAGATGGTGTCGAGCGGCAGGTCGCCTGGAGAATCAGCCTCATCTGTGCCGTCGAGAGCTTCCTGTTATCCCATTGGGATGAATCCGAGGATGGTCTTTCGGAAGCTGATGTGACCCGTCTGGCCGAAGGGACTCTGGCTTTCTTCCTGGCCGATGATCAGAAAAAGGAGCATATCCGCGAGTTGTTTCAGCTTCTCGCTGGGAACATATCGGCAAATATCACAGATCCGGCTCGCCGCAAAATCTACGGCAGGACGCTTTACGGAATTCGGGATGCCCAAGCCATTGAGGGATGGGTTCAAGCCAACGTTGACAGACTGCTTTCGATTGATGATGAAACAGAAGCGCTCGATCTTGTCTGGCCATTGCTTACCCAGCATATCAACGGGGGAGTGTTCACAAAGTTCGATAAACCGGAGGTTCTTAAAGAAATCGCGCATGGATGGATCAATGGAAGGCCCTTTAACGATCTCCTCAAAATCATTCGTGAGCGAAAATGTAAGATGATTTGGGGCACCCGACGGCGAGAGTTCAAGGTCGACCATGTTGTCGATGTTTGCGAAGGTACGCTTGCCTACGAAGGAGCTCTCTTAGTAGGCGCATTATGTGAATTCGTGGGGGCATCAGACCAAAAAGAGGCTGGAGAGCTTATAAGTAAGCTACAACTTTTCCAAAAGCGTCTCAAATATGGCTTGCCTACAGAAACTGCCATCTCCCTTTATGAACTCGGATTTTCTGATCGTGTGGTTTCCCAAGGCATTGCAAAAGAAATGGGTCTTATTGAAACACAAAAGGATGATTTGATTAATACCTTTAAACAAAAGCGAGACGCGGCTTCT
Organism: Photobacterium sp. 1_MG-2023; assembly: GCF_030547945.1. Lineage (NCBI taxonomy): Bacteria > Pseudomonadati > Pseudomonadota > Gammaproteobacteria > Vibrionales > Vibrionaceae > Photobacterium > Photobacterium sp. 1_MG-2023. The sequence continues at coordinate 120,950 of NZ_JAUORR010000007.1, forward strand.
GCTACGATAGAAAAATATCCAAGTTATTTCCATGAGAGGATGAATGGGTTTATTTTCTGATAAACAACGCCCCTCTGAAATCAACTGGACGAGCTAACCTCGTCCTTCTTTCCTGACTGATCAGACCATTGTCAGAGGTGTGCTCTGATTTCCTTTGATGAGATGACTCTTCCACAAGCCCTCAAACTGAGTATTTGGGCTACGTATAGCCATTTCTAGCTAGCCCGGTTAAACATCTAAACAGCATCCAAAAATCGCTTTTGGATACTTTACTTTAAAGATTGAACTGAGAGCTACTGTGCCACTATCGAAAACCAATCAAAAAGCGACTTCTTGATTTGTGGATGCTTCTTCTCAGAGCTTAGAAGATACTGAAAAGCCACCGAAAAGCGACTTTACGATGGGCTTGACGGCTCTATCAGCTTGATTAATATATAAGCTGTAAACGGTAGCTGGCCCAAAACAGCATTTTTCCAAATTCAAGGCGTTTGCCTTCACTTCGCTAACCCTCAGGGGGACTGTCCCCTAGGGGTACTCCTCCGTCTAAAACCTATCTCCCCGGAGGAAAATCAGATGTTTATCATCACTGTGCTTGCAGCGATCTGCTGCTGCCTGCGTTTGTGCATTCCGCAAACGACCAGGCTTCCATATCGTGACTTGGCTGACAGCTATGTCGCGTTCCTGGTGCTCAATTCCGAGCGGCCAAATACAAGAGGGCCTCCCTCATCCGTCAGAACGAGTGCTGGTTTTCCGGCTTACTCGATGCTCCACCCCGTCTCTGTCGCCGCAGGCGTAAACAGAGACGGGGGTATAGCCCCCGACGGAAGCCTTGTGCCTCAACAGCTCAAGGCTTTCGCCCCGCGCACGAATGTGCGCGAACAATACCGCCTTCGGCGGTTGGCGCGCTTCGCGCTTCCTTTCCAGAGAATGACACGACAGTACCAGCCGGATCTGCTGGCAGTTTGTTCCGTCGGAACAGACCAGCGAGTGGAATGAGTAGTTCGCTCCATAGCAGTACCGCTCGTATGAAACGACCGTGGGCATCGGTTTATCTGCCCTGTGCCTGGGCGAGATCCCCAGCGCTGGCCTTAGCATGCAGAGCTAATTAAAAACTGCGTTTCACTTACCACCGAGTACGGACGGGCCAGCAACACGTTGATTAACAAGATCATAAGGAGCACACGATGCGCTCAGAGCGGACTAATCCGGATTCCCGGAATTTTGGTCTCCGAAGTCGCGATATGGGCAAAGCAGGCCTGAATGCACTGAAGGAAGGTATGAAGAGTTTCCAGTCCATAGCCACGATCCACGACCGATGGAGCGTGTTTAGCACCTGGATTAAGTCCGAACAGGGCATTAAGGACATGCGTGATATAGAAAAGGTTCATTTGGTCGCTTATGCGGCGCACCTTAATGATCGCTTTGAGCGGGGAGAAATCGCGCCATCCACGGCGCAGAACTACCTGAGCGCAGTGAATCGGGTGATGGAGATTGCGCGAGGCGACCGTCAGGTACGTGTAGACCCCGTCTCCGAGGGTGGACTTCCAAAGCGCTCAGGTATCGCCACTGGCAACCGAAGTGTTTCGGAAGCGGCCCATAATGCCGCTATGGGTGCGGTCTCCGAGCGCCTTGGGGCTTTGCTGGAACTACAGCGTAATTTTGGTCTGCGGTTCGAGGAATCGGCGAAGCTGGATGCTGCCAGGGCACTAAGAGAGGCCGAGAAAACCGGCTCCATGAGCATAAAGGATGGTACCAAGGGGGGCCGGGCGCGCACTGTTCCGATCACCAGTGATGCTCAAATTACGGCGCTCCAGCGAGTCGCCGCCATACAGGATGGCCGCAGCATGATCCCCGCCGAGCAGAATTATCGTGAGTTCCGGCAAGAAGCATACCGGGAGATTGGCCGCCATCCGGTGAACTTCCACGGCGAACGGCACCACTACGCTCAAACCCGCTACCGGTACCTGCTGGGCGCGGAATGCCCGGTAAAAGCCGGAATAAAGCATGGCCGTGCCCATCATGAATACCTTGCCAAGGAACTTGGGGTATCCGTGGCCCACGCCAGGATGCTGGACAAAGAGATCCGGTCGGAGGTTGCGCGAGAGCTGGGCCACGGGCGTATCGACGTAACCAACTCCTATCTGGGGTAAGTAATATCAGGAGGAACCAATGGAAAAATGGGTTAGAGAAAGATCACATGTCTATGTCCGCCATGGCGGAAAGACCGCAAGGCGGGCGATGGTGAAACGTCTGATAGCGGCCTTGGAGGACATTGCGGCCAATGAGAAAGGCGTCAAATCCCCGTCCCAGGTCGGAAGAGCCCATATCCACAGATACTACGCTAGGCACCAGAGACTGAGTGCGCCGACATTGCGCGATCACTTCTATGCGTTCCGACTCCTGTGGGAATTGCTTGGTCGCGCTGGCGATCCTCCCCGGCCAAAAGATGGTGGAGCGCCGGGTTAATCCTCACTCGTACCGATGTGACACCTCTGGTCATAGTCATAGGACTCCTGGAATCCTCCTTTCCTCTTTTTCTTTCGACGTCGAGAACTGCTCTCCTTACTGCCCGCTACGGCGTTCTTTCGAAGCCGAGCCAGGCGAAAGATACCCAAGATCACCAACAACACTAGCGCCATACCAGGCTTATAGGCAGCGACAACCAGCCCTAGGATGAGCAGAATCAGAAGGCCCATATTCGCCAGATGCCGCATCAACTTCTCCCTTCTACAAAGTTCCTTCATCTCAATTATTGACCTATGCGCCCAAAAAGGGCAGTTCCAGCGAGTATCCCCCGACGCCTTGGCTGTTACAGTGTTCACAACTTCAGCCTAAGGCTGAGTGAGCGCGATAGCTGGTCGCCAAAAACAAACAGCAAACTTAAATCCTTCCCTTAACCGGGGGTTCTCCGGTTAAGGGAGAACCCTCAAAGAAATTTGAGGTGTTGTATGTCAAAAATCGAAGTTAACGGTTTGATTCTTCCACTTAATGATGCACATGTTCATCAACGGCGTGGGGTAACAGCCGCTAGAACTGAATCTGGCGAACCACTTCATATCACCGTATTGCGGTGTCTTGATGGTCGTCATACGAAAACTTACTGCGGATTGGCGAGAGCTGATAACTCAGAAGACTTCGTGAAAATCATGGAATGGGGTGACAAATTTGAACCAATCGCAGATTGGTTCAATACCGTCCAATAATTCCTTTCCTATCCCGTAACCGGGGTTCACCGGTTACGCGGTGTAGCCCCTTCAATTCCAAATTAATTGGAGGTGTTTATGTACTTTTCCACTTTCGTTTTGATCATGATTGTTACCGTTGGCGTCATTGCTTTCGGAGCTTCCATCGTTGCCAAGCTATTAAACGCGGCGTCGATGGCGGTATATCGGTCTTTGAGAAAAACGCGGCCCGTACGGATCGTCAGTCCGCTGGCTACTGTCAGCAGTTCATTGAACGGAGAATGGTTGAGAGCTACCTCCGGTAGCAATCAATCCGGCGTTTTCGATGCTATCGAATGCGCGCCACTTGAAGGGGAACTGGTTTCTGAGCGAGCTGCAATTGCTTCCAACAAGAAGTTTTTGTCAGCCAAGGTGTGAATAACCTTTCAGAACGATAGCCCTTGTTATCTTAAATCACCCTGCCGGGTACTTTGCCCGGTTGGGCTAAGTCCCGGCTTTTAAACTCTTGGAGAATGAAAATGCTGGGACAAACTCAAAAAGAAATCCATCAGTTCGACGTATGTGGCCGCGTGTATTACCGCGAGGTCAATTACACCGGGAAAGAAGGCGAGTTGGTGGCTGAAACGGTGGAGGCCTTATCCCATGACGAGGCGGAAACCGTGTTTCGAAACAATCTGGTTGAACACGCTCGCGAGTTCAACCTGACCGTGGATCGCGTCGAAATCACTTTCACTATCGATTTGACGATTGCTGAGAGTGACAGCGATGAACCGTTCTTGGTCCATTAATCGCAAAACCCTCAGGGGAGGCCCTGGGGGCTTCCCCTCCTGCTATTTAAGTAGGAAAAATGGAAGACACCATCACAATCACCACTGAGTTATCTGATCGCCATGCCTGGGCTTTGGCTCAACTCGTTAAGCGTATCGGCTGGAACGAGGTTCGGATCAATGCGGTGGATGACGACGATGCGTATTTGATGAGAGAGGCTTTATCTGCATTGCAGAAGAGTCTTGCTGAATCGGGATATGCGCCTCGATAATAACAAAGGGCCAGCCTGTCTGGCCCTTTGTTATTTCTGCGAAGGGGCAACTACAGAATTGGCTTCATGATCCTGTTTGGCCGTCGTCTGCTCATCCACGATACGGAGCATTTCTGATGCCATGCGTTTGGCCTCGGCCACAACTTCGGGTTTCTCCTGCTCCAAGAGTTGCTCTAGTGTTCTTGCCACTGGAATACCTCGCTAGTTTAGTTAAAATCTGATTATAGAACGTTTGGATAGAGAGGATGAGTATCATGGATGCATTCACAATTGCCATGCTGAGTTTGCTCGCATTTTTTACCGTGGTGACCTTTGGAAGTTTGTATCTCTATAACAAATCCCGGAAAAAACGGTTCTGAGCGTTGAAGCCCTTGCGTGACATGTAGCGCACCCACATTGCATCATCTATGAACTTTCACATGTGAAAGTTTTCCGTCGGTCATGGCCTCGACCGCCTCTTCATCCAGATCGATACCTGCCATGGACTGCCCCCTGTAGGTGAATCTGGACCACCCGGCAAGTTGGAACCCCCCATGAAGTACCTCGTCATCATCTCCCAACCAGGTACGTAGCCGGAGATCGACAATCCAATCACCATCGCCCTCCAGTTCGACCCAGCAGTGCGGCGCCACCAGGTCGCCACGTTTCTCGTCTTTCACATAGCCCATGTAGCACCGATGTGGGATGTCGGCTTTCCGAAGCACGTGGCTGATCACATACGTCATGCCATCACAGTCGAGGCCGGTCTCTTCCAGAGGAAGCAGACCGATCTCCAGGGCATCATGCCACACGCTCATCCTTGGTCCGGTGTGATGAATAGTTCCGCCTTCCCTGCTGTCAGGATCACCGGTGCAGTGTAGCCGCCGGTGTCCAGCTTTTGCGATGCAACGAAGATGAATGCCCATGACGGAAGCTCCCGGCTGATGCCTGCAAGCAACTGGTTCTTGTCCAGGCTGGAACCCTTGGGGATGTTCACTTTGATGCGGGAGTAATCCGTTTCGTCATCCGCATAGAAGCCATAACCGCTCTGCTCGCCTGCCACAAAATCAGGAGCTTTTCTCGGCGCCTTTGTGGGGGCATACACGGTCGTGGCCACATAACAGGACTGATCATAGTCTCGATTGGCGGTTTCCCAGTCAGGACAACCGTGCTCGGGAGCGACAATCCGCACCGAGGAAAAAATGTACTCCGACACTAGGGGAAGGTCCTGGTGTAGATTCCTGTTATCGACAATGTATTTGACATTCGCCTGCCGTAAGGACTTCTCAATGCCATCGAGCAGGGTGTTCGACATCAGTTCCCAGGCTTCTCCGGCATCACCTGCTTGTGTTTCCGGAACCCAGCCAAATACGCTGTCTCGCTCCATAACGCCCTTTGGTGCAAAGGCACTGGTTAACAGACCCAAGCCCAGTGACTTGCCCCAGTCCAATCCAAGCCCATGTCCGGAATTGAAAAGCAGTGCGTCACCCGTGACATCCCATCCCTTGCTGATAAGGCCGTCTCGTTGGTCCCTGGGGATGTCGTAATCCCTGGCGTCGTAGAGGTCTCCGGCCTTAGCCAAGTTGTAAGCGAGACTATGGTCTCCCTTGTATTGGTAGCTGCTTGTCGTCGTTGCACAGCCTGAGGCCAGTCCGGCTGCAAGAATTATTACGGTTAATTTCTTCGTCATTGAGGTTTCTCCTATAACAATTGGATTAGGTTGCCATAGGTCTTCAAAAACGCAATAACATGCAGGCATCATCTTGAAAAAAATGGAAATATGTTCTTACCGGACAAAGTTGGGATAATTGGGTAAAACGCCAAAATTGGGCAGTTACAGAGTCGTGGTAAAGAGGATTGAGCGAATAGGCTATCTCCAAATTTCGGGAGAATACGCCTATGTTTACAATTCACTCTATCGGGGACTCGGCATTCTTGGAGCAAATCCTGATTGCGGTGTCCATGATCACTGGTACCGGGGACTTCGAGAAAATGGTGAGCATTGGCCTGCTGCTCGGCGTGCTCATCATCTGTATCCAATCAGTTTTTCAGGGAGCAAAACAAATCAACTTCCAGCAGGTCTTGCTGGGCTGGGTCATTTATGCCTGCTCCTTTGGGCCGACCACGACGGTTACCATTGAAGACGCCTATACTGGCGAGGTTCGTGTTGTTGCCAACGTCCCTCTACTGGTTGGGTTTGCGGGCGGGATGATCTCCAACGTGGGATACACCATTACCAACCTCTTCGAGACCGGATACGGGGTCATCGTACCGAACGTTACGGAAAGCCACTTCTCGGAGACTTTAAAGCTGCTGAATGACGTTCGCAGAAGAGCTTATGATACCGGAGTCTTCACCGCTCTCAATGCGGCTAATGGCGGTGGATACGTCGATGTGCGCCTGTCCTGGAACAACTACATCCGTGAATGCACACTGACCAAGGTTGACCTTAAACTGATGTCTCTGGATGAACTTATGAATAGTCCTACCGAGACAGCACTTCGGTTTAATTCCCAGCTCTATGGCACTCGTCTTTACCTATCTACATCCACTCCCGACGGAGCTGATTACACCTGCACAGATGGATGGTTCGCCATTAGTGGTGCTACTGATAATCTGAACAGTCCGGTGGTGGTGAATGCGCTAAACAACCTGTTAGACATTGATACATCAACGGGTAATAACTCTATCACAAAGCTTACTGATTCACTTCAAGCAATGGGAGCCACAACCACCTCGTCAATCGACTACCTGAAAGCCGCCGTACTAGAACCCCTTTATTACGAGGCAGCCTCTGGCCGCTATCAAGACTTACAGGACTATAGCTCGGCATTAATGATTAATCAGGCCATTCAGCAACGGAACACACAATGGGCAGCGGAACAGTCCATGTTCATGACGGTGGTTCGCCCTATGTTGACCTTCTTTGAAGGGTTCATCTATGCCATCACACCGATTATCGCCTTTATCATTGTGATGGGCAGCTCTGGCCTCCAGTTAGCTAGTAAATATGTGCAAACAATCTTATGGATTCAGCTTTGGATGCCAGTTCTGTCTATTATCAACTTGTTTGTTCATACGGCGGCATCTAAGGATATGTCTAGCTTGAGTAGCGCCGGGCTCGACTCTATGTATGCACTGTCATCGACAGGTGACGTCCTGCAACACTGGATCGCAACGGGTGGGATGCTGGCTGCGGCTACACCAATAATTTCCTTGTTCATTGTCACAGGCAGCACTTACGCCTTTACTGGCCTTGCCTCGCGCATAAATGGCGGTGACCATGTGAACGAGAAAATGCAAACGCCTGATCTTTTGCAGCAAGATCCGGTAATGAAAGGCCAGCCAGCGTTCTCATATAACCAGTTCAGTGGTGCCATGGCGTCAGGGGCCGAGTCGCTTGTCGATAAGGTGAACATAGGACAAACCCTGAGTTCGGTGGTTAGCAGCAGCCAAGCCGCATCTGCCCAAGCTACGCGGAATTTCTCAGAGCAGCTATCAAACTCGGTTTTCTCCGGGGCATCGGCTGAACAGAGCTACGCCAGGTTGCAGGGGCTGGGCCAAACTCTTAGGGCATCCGATTCGAGTCAGGCCAAGGCAATTTACGGTCAGGCTCAGGATTACGCACGGCAGTACGGATTGTCGGAAACACATACTGATGCCATAGCTGGTGCCATCGCTATGAAGGCTTCAGGATCAGTTGATGCAGGTAAGCTTGCTGCGGTGATTGGTGGGCCAATAGGTCGAATCGCTGCTGCGTCGGGAGCAGTTGGCAAAGACGCGCCATTGAAAGTACAGGGAGATGTTTCGGGGTCTGCTGAATCCAAGACGACGGATCAGCGTCAGCGATTGACCACAGATCTGGATAAGCTGGCAAAAAACTTGGGCTTTTCTAAGGATGATTCCGCCGCGTTGACCCAAGATCTGGCGCGACAAACCAACACCGAGTCAGGCCAGCGGTTCACCAATTCATTGGGTGAGGAACAACGCGAGCAACTTTCCCAATCCGCGACACAAGCCGTTAGCGCTCAAAATACTTATCAGCGCCTTTCAGCTGCTCAAAGCTCAATTGGCACGGCCAGTCAAATGGATATGCGGGCATTGGCGGCCTCTACCGTTGATAGTCAAGCCGCAAGCACCATGTTACAGAATGGAATGCGTATGGCATCGCCAGAGACTCGTCAGGCCGCTGCCGAAAAAGCACGGTTTTATCAGGCTCTGGGAATGGACTCCGCGCAGGCATTAGCCGGTGGACAAATATACGCGCTTTTGAATTCAGGCAAGGGAGCGGAGCAGGCTGTTGCGGCTGAGGCCATCTCGGCGGCTACAGGTGGTGTCGTCACACTGGGTGTGGGGCGGTTTAACGAGAACCAGTTGCTTGTCCAGCAAGCTCCGGCAATCACCGGCCTTTCCAACACCCAGAAAATCCAAGACCCCAGTCGTATGACCGAGAGGCAGCGTACCCAGGCCTATGGCAGTGTGCCTGGCGAGGAGGCGGTTTTCCAGCAGCATGACAAGAATATGAGCCGAGTACAGGACGTTCATGCCAATCAAAAGGAGTCGTTCCAGGATGAGCGATTGGGGTCACTGAGAACGCAGATAATGAACTCCAATGTAGAACCATCCATCGCATCCAATATCTTTGCCTCGTCCGAAGGGGCTGGTCGATTCTTCGACAAGATCGTTGGCGGCTCAGGGGCGGCCATGGATGGGTTCTCAAATGACTTTGCCAACTCGATGAACCAACTGGCACGGATGACGCCCGAGCAGCGCGATCAGTTTATTGCCGACGCACACAAGGGAGATCAGTACATCAAAGATCAGTATGGCCTTCCAGGATTCCTGGCTACTGGTGCGGCCAATCTGGGTAGGGACATTATCGGAGCAGGCGTTTCCGGTTTCTATGCGGCCAAGGAATGGCTCACCGGGAAATCGGACCTATCCGAGGCGGCCAAGGGCATGTCGGTTCGCGAGCGTGGTATGTTCTTCGCGGCAGCGTTTGCTAGTGCGAGCGAAGCAGGTGCAGAGCATGCGCAGGCCTTTGTTCAGCAGTACGGAGATGAGTTCCGCAATTTGGCCATGCAGACCGCGATACAAGAGCATGGCCTCCATTCGGAGGCGGGAGCACGGTTGTTTGCATCGTCCATACTAGGCGCAAGCGATGGAAAGGAGCAGGAGTATCGAGCTCAACTCCGGCGTGAAATGGGGGATGACGCCTTGGCAAACAAAGCAGCGGATATCATTGAGTCCGCCGCCGGAGCCGGACGAGAGCAGGCCGGGGGGTATCTGGCTCCAGTTTCGCGCTATTTTGCAGTTAAGCAGGGAGGTGGTTCATGAATACGGCACTGGTCCAACTGAAACTTCGGGAACGCCAGCTTCAGGACGAACTGGAACAGGTATGGGCAAGAATGGATAGCCTGCTAGAAGCTCATGAAGTGTGCGGCCCTATCACTCCGATCTTGGTCATCAATACACTGAAACTGATGATGCTGGAAGGATACGGGGATTGGCTTGTAACTCCAGTGGAGCGAGCTGGTGATGCCCTGGTGACCAGTGCGGAAGCCTTAAAGGTCGCCAGTAGGGAAACCGGTATTTGTCCGCATTTATTGCGGGGGATGCTTAGTCGAGCCCAGCACCGCCCCGTATTAGTTTGCAAGGACGGTAAACTAATCCTTCGAGTTGAAGGTTAATCAACGGCGGGGAAGACTGACAGGAAAGACGCTACATAACGCAAGTTCTCTCAATAAGGGATTCCCCGCCAGTCGGCGCCTATATCCAAAGCATCAGGAATGGGAACACTCACGTCTTCCGGATCATCAAGGTTTGCCGATTCCTGAAAACTGTCATCTTGTGAAGATGCATCACTGGGGCACCTGCTCGCAAAGATGCTGATAAGAATAGTTAATGGGATTAAGGACAGAATAAGCCCCCCGCTTCCCGCAACTTTGTATGCAACGAACAAAGTTGCTAGCACTATGCCCCATCCAAATATACGTTTCATATTGAATGCCTCCGGTCATTCTATGACCAATATTTCATTATTACCTGAAACTGCAAGTCTTCAAAGTATCAAAAAATGATACTGTAAAAAAACACAGTATTTGGCGTTGCATATCTGAACTTTCGTGATAGAAAGGAATTGAAACCCTAATTTCATCGTAGGAGATATGTGATGAAGAACACCAAGAAAAACAAACTAGTCTGGTTCGTTGCCGCCCTCTTTTCCTTGTCTGTCGCGTCGCTGATTACGCTTGACGGGGTGGAGCGAAGCAATTGGCTTTACGCGGCAGCTCTTCCAGCAGTAATAGCAGCGTTGTGGATGCAATACCGAAATTTGTTCGCCAATAGCAAGGAAGCCTAACAATGGAGAAAAGCACGGATTATAAATCAGGGTGGCTAGGCCGATGGATAGCCGCACGCCACATGGCCCTGGCTGGCTACATCACCAAGATCATCATGATCGAGACGGGTCTGACGTACAAACAGGTACGCAGGTTATATCAGGACATCGAAAGCGATGGATACGAGCTGGAACGCAGATCACGTACATTCCGTGGTGGAGCCACGCTTATCCACAGTCACACCTCCAAGATTCAGGCGTCACTGCTGATGCAGCTTTACCGCAATATTGGTGGCGAGGACGTGATCAGATCGATTGATATCAAGGCACTGAACAAGGCGTTTCGTATGTATCACGCGATTCGCAAGGAAGTTCCTGGAATGAAAGGGGCTCGATGGGCTCCCTTCGATATCACCGATGCCTGGTGCTTGGCATCCGAACTCAGATGTGGTGATGCCATGCTTGAGGAGTGCGGTAATTGCGAATGCACGTACTTTACCTCGGTCAACCAAAGAACCTGCGTGGAGTGTCCGTTTTGTGTCGCCGACAAAAGTAAAGCGGCATGATTTTCCTCAATTGGGCAGTTTGGCGTAGGAGGTTTATTACTTCAGGCGAATAGCATGGTGCTCAAGATTTTATTGAGAGCCATGCTATGAGAAACCAAACACTCTTCATGAGAACGGTGGCCTCGCTGCTTACGGTCACAATGTCGGTACTGCCGACCAATGCATACGCCACCGGCGGTCAGAATCCGGACATCTCCTCCGTTGGGAAAGAAGCCCAGGCCTTTGGTCAAGACCTCGCCAACTCGTTCAGAGCTAACTCTGGTTCGGTCCAAAACGGCACGATCTCGATGCCGACGCTGAAAGACGGTCAATTCCAGATGAATGGCGGAAGCCAGATCAATGTGAATGACCTGTTTCCAGGAACCAGCGGCGGTGACGGCCAACCCGAGAGCTACTATTTCCCGGATGCCAACAAACCCGATGTTGACATGCTCCAGGGTATTTATGATTCCGGCGACGACATGGACGACGTGGGCAACAGCGCCAAGGGGGCTCTTTGGTCCGACGCGAATAGTGCCGATCCATCCATCTCAGGCGCCGCCTACAAAGTGCTCCTCGATGCGGCCAACCGCTCGCGTCCTGACTTCACCAATGATCCGATGCTGAACCTCAGCAAGAAGACCTACGAGGACATGGATCTGATTGCCGGAGGATTCGGAGATTGTTCCGCCGAGACAACGATCAACCAGGGCACGATTAACGCCCATATTCCGGAGTACGAACGCTGTCAGCGTGTTGTGGACCAGAGCGCAGATTGCGAGGTCGTCCACGACTACGATGCCTCGGTGGTAAAGCACTACGATGGTCCCTACAACCTGAAATCCTGTGGCGAGGGGTGTACCGAACTGTGGATTGGCCGGGTGGGCGACAACTACTGGGGTGGAAACTGCAAGATCTACGAGGAATTCACGCGGGTCCAAGTCAGTAACCCTGACGCCATCGTGTCCGCAACGCTTGAATACGCCAAGTGGGACGACTACATGCAGGTCTGGGTGGGGAAATCCGGCCAGGAAACCAAGGTTTGGCAGGGGCCGAACAACAACTTCCCGCCAGAGACAGCGGGTAAGTGTGAGCTCTCCACGAGTTGGGAGCGTAACCCGAATGTCGATGTGACCCCATACTTCAAGAACGTCAATGACGGCGATGTCGTGACATTCAAGATCAGAGTTTCTGTCACTGGCAATGGCGAGGGGTTTGGTCGTATCAAAATCCACTACGACCCGGCCAAAGCCATCACCAAGGATGAATGGTCTCCGCAAAGCTGTATGGACTCGGCCAAAGGCGTCATCGACGGTTTCGCAGAGGGCGAGATTGCCTGCATTGACGACCCAACGGATGCAAGCGGCTGCACCGTTATCAACGGCATCAAAATCTGCGAATCCCAGCTCAAACCGTCACCGCTATCTGGTATTCCAAAGCTCTGCAAGAAAGCCCGAGTCAAAGCTGATTACGATTTCTATAAGGGGCAGATGGAATGCTGGACCGATCCCCAGGGTGAGACCCATTGCCCGGTCAACTCGGGCGGTAATCTCAATAGCTGTACCGAATTCGAGAATAACCCGCAGTGCGGATTTATCAGTTCCAAGTGCGTGGATGGGGCCGAGGGCGCATCCAGTACCTGCTACGTGCATGAAGATACCTATGACTGCGGTAGCGATGTCGCGGTCCCGACATTGGAGAAGGAAACCGAATACCAGTGCGGTGGACCCATCCGCTGCATGGGAGACGATTGTCTTGACGTGACAAAGACCCAGAGCACGGACTTCGCACGCGCCACGGCACTGCTCAACGCGGCGCAGTTCATGACCCAGGACATGAGTTGCACCGGGCTGGACGGCGATAATAATCCCACCGGCGATGAGAACGTTATTTGTTCCGCCTTTGCCGGTGAAGCCGGCGAGTGCAAGATCGCCGTGGGCGGGGTGTCGGATTGCTGCGAGAAGCCATCCAATATCTCGCTGGCCGACTATCTGAACCTGATCATGGCCGTGCCAAAGCTCGACGGTGCCATCATGGCGCTTGGGTCGGAAGCCAACCCATCGGCGATCAAAGGCGCCTACCAGATCCTCCGGGAGCCGGTATTGGAAAGCTGGACGGAGGTTACCAAGCCCTTCGCCAGTTACATCGAAAATATGTCTGGCGCGGTCGATTCCTTCTATCAACCCGTGGAGCAATTCGTTGACGAACTGATTGACCAGTTAACGGAACAAGTCAAAGAGGTCATGGCCGATGTCATGAAGTCCCTCGGGCAGGATGCCGCCACTCAAGAGGCCGCTGCCGGAGGTGCAGGGAAATTGGCCCAGGAAGGCTTGATGGAAAGCGCCGCAACCTGGTTGAGCACCGCCATGACTATCTACACGGTCTATGTCGTAGCCATGGTCATGACCCAAATGATTTGGAAGTGCGAGGAGGAAGAGTTCACGATGAATGCCAAGAGAGCTCTCAAGAACTGTTCCTATGTCGGCTCTTACTGCAAGTCCAAGGTGCTCGGAGCCTGTATCGAGAAACGCGAGGCTTACTGCTGCTTCAATTCACCTTTGTCCCGCATTTTCCAGGAGCAGGTTCGTCCTCAGCTAGGCATGGACTTCGGGAACGCCGAGAATCCCCAATGCGGCGGTATCCCGCTGGATAATATCGCAGAGATTGACTGGAGCAAGGTCAACCTGGACGAGTGGCTTGGGATTCTGCAACAGAACGGCAAGTTTCCGGACCCGAACTCGCTAAACCTCGACAGCCTGACCGGAGCCGGTAGCAACTTCAACATTGACGGTAGCCGTAAGAACGCCCAGGAAAGGACACTCGAACGCTTGAACGGCGTCGACGTAGATAAGGCGCGGCGCGACTTGGCGTCCGAGATCTTCCCGGACTGGGACGGCTCGAATTGAGATCCACCCCGTTAAAGCCAGCATCATGCTGGCTTTAATCATTGATGAAAACTTTCACATGTGAAAGTTCTCTCGTGATTCTCGTTCTTTGCGCCCGAAAAGGGCACTTCCAGAGGAGAGGTTTTTAGACGCCACCCAGCAAAATTACCCCTGTGATCAAATTCATCAGGGGAACCTATGCAGCAGACAATCCAAATCGAAAGTGACACTGGTCACGGGCATCTACAGCTTCTGTCAGTGCACGAAGTAACGGCTCTACTGAAGATTTCCGCGCCAACGCTTCAACGAATCCGGGCCAACGATCCAACTTTTCCCCGGCCCTATCGTCTGGCTGGAGAGCGGACACTGCGCTATCGGGTCGACCAACTTGAATCCTGGCTGGCGTCTCGTCTGGTTGAGTCTGATGAAGCCTGCTAGTAGATATATGGAAGGCAATAAAAAGCGCCGCAAGCCAGCCGCCGAAGTGCTGGCTGCGAGAGTGGATGAAGCGAAGCAGGCGGCTCTACTTCAACACACGAAGCAGGAGATAAAAGACCTGCAACTCTCGCTATTCGACATTGCTCCCTGGTCCGACAATATGCGGGTCATGCCGAACGACTACGCTCGATCGGCATTGTTCACTGTGCGCAACAAGCGTACTCCCCGTGCGGCCTTGCAGAACCACCCCATTTACCATGTCAACAAAGACGTGAATATAACCTATACAGGTGTTGAGCTGCGCGCTCAGGACGACGAACTGGTTTGGCAGCAGGTACTGGAATATTCCAAACGGTCGCCATTGGGCGAGCCAATTACTTTCACGTTCTACAGACTTTGCCAGGATTTGGGTTGGTCGATCAACAAAGCCTATTACACCAAGGCCGAAGAATGCCTGTCTCGCCTCCAGGCGTCCGCAATGGCCTTTTCCTCCGCGCGGATCGGCCGCCTCGAATCACTGTCGCTTATCCATCGATTCCGCGTCTTGGATCGGGGCAAGAGAACATCTCTATGCCAGGTTGAAATCGACGAGGAGATCGTCGTGCTCTTCGCTGGCGATCACTATTCGAAATTCGTCTGGGAAAAGTACCGCAAGCTGTCGCCCACAGCCCGGCGGATGTTCGACTACTTCGCATCCCACAAAGAGCCCTATCCGCTTAAGCTGGAGACCTTTCGGTTGATGTGCGGCTCAGAATCAACCAGAGCAAAGAAGTGGCGCGAACAGGTCGGCGCGGCCTGTGACGAGCTGTGCGAGAACGACATGGTGGCAAGTGCCTGGGTTCATAATGACTTGGTGCACTGTAAACGGTGACTCTGGGTTTCAACACCATCTCTATCCCTTCTGATTTCCAACACCTTTCCCTCCAATCATTCCTTCTGCGCACACCACAAAATGCCCTGGAAGACCGACCAGCCTGTGCATAAGTCCTGAATTATCTCTGGGGAATGCGGCCAATACTGATAAGTGGGGGCTTTCATTGACATTTGAAGGGCAACCCCCTCGGCAAGCTACTGACAAATGAGGGGCGCGTTGCTATTTTGGCTGTTTCCGAGCCGCGACAGCGCGGTAAAACGCCAGCGCAACGGCGAGTTATCCACTACTGCTGTGGGCAACCCTGTTGGAAACCCAGCCGGACTACTGACATTTGAGGGGCAACGTTATTGATATTTGAGGGGCGCTATCATTGACATTTGAGGGGCCAACTATTGACATTTGACGGGCACCTTATTGACATTATAGGGGCTGGACATTTGATCTTTATTTTTCAAAATCAAACTCTTACATTGGATATCTACACCCATATAACCTCTTATTTAACCTCTTATTTAACCTTTTCTATAAACCAATATTTATTTTAACCCGCCTGCTCAAGAAACAATCAAGCGTTATCTGTGAAGTCTACACCGTTAGAGTCTGATCATCAGGTACCCCATGAACCTCGTCAGAAAGCCACAGAATTCAAGGCGGTGACCCTGCATGTGAAATCAGAGAGTAGCAATACCGCTCAAATTGTCCGAAAAGGGCAATTCCAGAGGTCGGCCTCGAAGGGTGATCAAGAGAAAATAACAGCAACTCCTGACCGCCCAAGGGAAAGATTATGACCGAGAATCAACTGGTATCCGTGCTAGAACAGATCCAATCATTGGCCATTCCTGCCAAAGAAATCATGACCATTAATGACTGTGCCATCTATACGGGCCTGTCCATCTCGTACCTGTACAAGTTGACGTCCAAGAAAGAGATCCCGTTTTTCAAGCCGATGGGCAAACGGGTCTACTTCAAACGCACAGAAATAGACCAGTGGTTGCTACGTAACAAGCAAGGGGGTATCTATGAAGCAAGCTAATAGATACGCTCCCCCGCGAGCAGACGAGCGCGGAGCACTTCTCTGTGCCTACCGTGAATCTGAACGTTTTGTAAAAGAGAACGAGCGAGAGCGCATAACATCGATTAGCAGGACAACTTGGTGGAGACTGGAAAAAGCTGGTCAAGTACCCAAAAGGAAAAGAATTGGAGGAAGCACGGTCTGGTTGCTGTCAGACATTCTAGCTTGGATGCAAAAGTAACAACACAACGATAAGCCTTGCTGTAAGAGAGTAATAACGGTTCATACTAAAATGGCAGCGATCACAGTCGATACGCTGTCATTCCTAAATCGAAAATGCCCCAAAGCAATTTAGTGTATTCAATCCATTCCTTTCAACTTGCTACCTAGCACTAGAAAAAATTATCTGAAATCACAGATTCTAGAATTAACAATTCACCTAAGTAAGTAACCATGGAGGTGATTGCATATTCCGGAATCGCCGGAATATGCACCGATTAATATCTAACAGCCCTAACGTCAACGTGATGAATGTAACAAAATGTAAATGTATGAGACTAAATATTACAAGAAGGGTTTACAAACTTATCGCACAGTTAAAGAATGCGTAAAAGATAAAGGCTTTCAGATGAAAGTGTGAACTGATTCTTACTTGTCCACTCAGTCTCTAGATTAAAAAGTCTCTAACAGCCACTGAACTTGGAAAATAGTTAATTTTGAATCATATACGGACGTTGCCCAAGCTCGTTTGGGTGCTGCTTTTCGGTGTCTTTATCACCCGTGGCAGCTTTTACATGATATGGCCCTATCTTTCGATCATCCTCATAAAGCAACATCAGCTTTCCGCAAGTGAAGTGGGGGCGTTGCTGTCATTTGCGGGCGTGGTATCGATACTGATTGGCTTTATGGTCGGGTCCCTTTCCGACTTTATCGGCAGAAAGTGGTTTTTATTATTGAGCGGTTGTTTAAACATTGTGGCCTTTTGCATGCTCGCCACCCTGCAATCAATCGAAGGTTATGCCATTGCGATATTTCTTTCGTCGATTGGCCGGGCAATCTGGGAACCAACAATATCGGCCTTGTTTAATGACTTGATGGAGTGCCCAACACAAAGGGAATTTGCGTTTCAACTGCGCTATTTCGCGATCAATGTGGGCAGCGCCATCGGGCCCCTTGTTGGTATATGGCTCAGTATTGAGGGGGATGCCTCTAATTTTTTCATCACGGCCGCTTCGTATCTCATGTTTATTTCCGCCATGTGGTTAGCCTGGGTTACGCCATCTACCCAGACCGTACAGAAGACCAGTGCATCAACCTGTACCCCCCCTTCAAAACGAGAAATCATCTCCACGCTCGGAAATGATAAACAATTGTTGGTCATCGTACTGGCGAATATTCTTATCTTGTTTATCTATGGTCAGCAAGACTCTACTTTGATCCAGTACCTTACCCGGGAGAGTGCTGAAGGTCTAATGTCGTTGGTATCGATGATGGTCGCGGTCAACTCTCTTGTGACGGTTGTTTCTCAGTACTTTGTTGTAAAACATTTGACCCGGTTATCCATCAATAAAAAGATGATTCTGGGTCTTATGTTCTTTGCGATCGCCCAGATTATTTGCTCCCAAAATTCCATGGCCTTTTACTGGGGATGGATTGCCGTTGCCGTTGCCATGAGCCTTGGTCAAACCATCATATTCCCACTAATGACCGTCCAGATTGATCGAATTGCACCCGAACATCTCAAGGGAACCTACTACGGCGCGTCATCATTTAACGCCTTAGGATATGTTTGTGCACCCTACCTCGGTGGAATGATTCTGGATTATTGGGGAGGTCCTGTCGTTTTTCAGATCATGTTTGGCCTGTGTATCTGGGTCGTATTAATTTATTTACGCCTTGAGAAGAAACACTCTGAAACCTCGCAATCAATACGTTCTACCACATATTGAGAAACCACATGGAAAATTTAACCAAATACGAAGGATGCTGCCATTGCGGTGCAATTGCCTTTGACGTCTACGCGACAAAAAAGCTCACCGTCACTCTGTGTAACTGTGATATCTGCTACAAGCATGGTCACCAGGAGTTGATGATCCCTGAAGAGCGGTTTGTTTTACACAAAGGACAAGCCAATTTGAAACCTTACAGATTCGGCGATTGTATTGCCGATCATACTTTTTGTGTAGTTTGTGGGGTTATGCCGTTCTATCGGCCTAAGTCGCACCCTGAAGGCTATTTTAGTGTCAATGCCCGGTGCTTGAATTTAAAGCAATCCGAGCATATCGAATATGTTGACTTTGATGGCCAGAACTGGGAGGCAAGCATCAAAGCTGGCATGCACAAACTTACCGAGTAACCCAAAGTCATTAAAAATATAAGGACGTTATGAAAAGCTCAGAAGCATTACAAACAACGTTATTGGCTACTTTTCGCTTATACTTTCAAGAACACCCATTCATACATTTAGAAAGCCTTGAGGCCACACGTACCACACTAGGGGAATTTTATGGAGTCAGCGATTTTTTCCCTTACATACAGGCCATTGCATGCGCACCGTATATTGAACGACAACTCCAATCTTGCAGCACTATTTCCGACAGTGTGGGCTTAACCTCTGTCGTCGGCACATTCCTTTCATGGGATGAGTTTGGCGGGCACTATACCGTCTGTCAGGGGGGGCAAGCGGCTTTGCCAAACATAATTAATCGGAGTCAATTCCATTCCTCCATGTTCAAAGCGGACATGCAACAAGTATTTGGCAACAATTACCATCCCGAGTTTACGTCACTGACCACGGACTACCTAATGAACTTAAAGGCAGGACTGGGTTCAGAGGATGCGAGTGAGCGAGTAGCGCATATGGTGGCCTTCGAAATGCACGCAGAAAGCATGCTGACAGCACTCTATATGACACTGAAAAAGCTAACAGACATTCCTGATAAAGGGCTGGCTTTCTTTGAGGCACACATAGGTGGAGATGATCCGGCTGAAGCTTATCATGTCGAAATGACCAACCGACTGATTGACGCCGTTATTCCCAGTGAGAAAAGCGCCGCATTTCTTAAACACTTCGATACTGCTTGCCAGCTACACCACAAGTGGTGTCTGAGCGTGATGGGAGTATAATAGATGCCAACACTTTTTATTATGAATGCCGCAACAGAACAAATGCTTGGGCATTCTCTTTCAAGTGCTGACATTCAAGCTGCGATTAATTCAGCTTGGCGCAACATATGGCTAGCCAATGAAGGCGACGTCGTTGTTTTGCCTAAGGCGCTTGAGCCTGAAATAAAAGCGTACGTAGGTGAGGTGCTTCAATGCGAACCCGATAAGGTCATCTTCATAGCCCCTGATGTTGCTTCGGTACTAACCGATAGCGTTCTCCGTGAACCTCACCTTCGAGCAAAAATACAACCGTACATTGAGCACGATACCGTCTGGACAGTGAATCCCTGCTATCAAAGCGTGGGGGTGGCGGAGCTTGCAGATAGCCTTGGACTCTCTCTGGGCGAAGGGGACTCATTCATCCGTCAGCAGGGCATTGACCGCTACAACCGAAAAAGCCAATTTCGCACTCTTGCCACCCAGTCAAGCCTTCCCGTACCTAGTGGCGAAATCCTCCATAGCAAGACAGAGCTCGCAGGAGCGATTCAACGGCACATCGATGAAACAGGCATAGTCATTATTAAAAGCGATGTGGGTGTAGCAGGACTTGGTAATATCGCCATCACCCGACATCCCTTGCGCCCATTGCCCGGCATTTCACGCCTGTACTCTGAAAGTGACTTTGATTTGGACTCACTGCAAATCGATAACACCGTAGTAGAAAGCTACCACACCGCCACCCATATGTTGTTTATCGAATTTTTTGTGCAGGACGATGGCCGTGCCGATTTTCTCAACCTAGGGGAAATTAGGATGGTAGATGACTCCAGCGGCTTGAGTATGAAGTGGATAGGCCTAGATCTTCATACTTCTCTGCCACCACTCATGCTCGCACATTACGTGAATGAGTCGTCTAGATTCGTGCAAGCGGCGGCCAAGCGAGGCTATCGTGGTTATATCGATGTCGACGCAATTGTCACCGATCGTCATCAGCTTCTATTCAATGAATCCAACGGGCGCTGGGGCGGCTGCACCGTACTTCACCATTTAGCCGAAAAACTCATCGGCCGAAACTACGCTTCGACGCATGTCGTATCGGCCCGACGAGCCATAAACACACCTAGTTTTGAGTACGCAAAAAGTATACTTGAAAAAACGGAGCGGGGCTTTTGCCCAATAAAGCAAGAAGGCATTGTCATTCTCGCCTTCGACAAGGGTAGCCAGCAAATGGAAATCGTTTTGATTGCACGATCACTGGGCACCGCACGGACGATGGAGCAGCAATATTTGAAGGCACTAACGGAGTAGGGTTATGAAAAATCTACCGAACGACATCATCTGGGATCTCACTTACGCCTGTCCGTTGCGATGCGGGTATTGTTACTCTGAGTCAGGGCGCCGAGAAAATAAAGAACAAGATACCAAGAAGCTCATGGACATCGCAGATAAGATTATTGAAATCCACCCAGACCGCGTCGCGTTCAGTGGCGGAGAGCCACTCTTAGTAAAGTCTGTGTACTCTCTTGCGAGCTACCTGAAATCAAAGGGGATACGAGTCACTCTCTATACAAGTGGTTACACGATTAACAGTAAAAATGTAAGCAAAATCTTGGAGTGTTTTCCCGAAGTCCGTGTCAGCCTTGACTGCCATATCCCCGAAATAAACGATCGGGTAAGGGGAAAAAAAGGGGGCGCTCAGCGCGCGTTACAGGCTTTGGAGCTATTGCTGTCTAATCGACGACACAACAGCGATAACGTGGTTGGCATCGATACGGTGGTCGTGCAGGATAACCTGCCCCACTTGAACGTTTTCTGCCATCATATTGCTCGCCACTTCCCCACCTTAGATTTCATCAATATGGGCGTTGCGATACCATCAGGACTTGCAAATCGCCAAACTTTTGCTGACACGCAACTACTCACTTTTGAACAACTGGAATCGGTCCGCGATCCAAGATTTATTGAGCACCTGAGAGCACCTTTTCCAAAAGAACAAGCGCAACACATTACCATAAGTGATAACTTTCGGCTCTTAATGAGCGCGCAGGATATTGAAAGTGGGACAGCCAGAGTCAATGCCATACAAATCGAACCTGACGGAAAAATTAGAGGATCTTTGATTTATGAGGGTACTGTTGGCCATATTCTTCATGACGAAATATCGACCATTCTTTATCGGATACAAGAACGACTGTCAGATCCCCTTTATGTGAAAGTACTAAAAGAGATCAACACCCTTCAGCAATGGGCTGAAAGTGCCCGTACCATTGACTTACACTATACAACCGGTAAAGAGCACCAACGAATAGCCAAGCGACACTCCGCCCACTTCGATAAGAATACCATTCACATAAAGACGGAGGAAACATGCTAAAGTTACCAGATCAGATTCGCGCCGAAACTCGGCACATTTCTGGGTATCGAACTCTAATTCAGCTCTCTGTCATCGCCGGAAGTGTGGTGTGTCTTTGGGCATTCGTGCTTAGGTTCAACTCAATATTAGGGTTCATCACAGCTAGTCTTTTTACAGGATTTGCTTTGTCTGGGCTCATCAATGCCGCTCATGAATGTACGCATAACACACATTATCGCAACAAATGGCTCAATCAATTTGCAGGCACCATTATGTGCTTACCGTTACTGCTCAACTACCATCTGTATCGCTGGAAACACCTTGATCATCACCGATATGTTGGAACAAGCAGAGATACTGAGATACCTAGGCATTTTAACAGTCGAAGAGACTATATCGCTACGATGCTTGGGCTCGGCTACTGGAAATATATCCTGAGTTCACTCTTTCAATGTTTACTACGGGACTTTCCTACTTCTATCAACACCCGACGTAAGCAAAACGCAGTCATGTTGAATGCCGGACTTCTCCTTTTGGTGATGCTTTCCTTGGTAATCATAACATTCACTTGGCCGCTCGAAATCTTGTTGGGCTATTGGTTACCAATGATAACTGCAATTGTCCTAATCAATATTTTCAGTCTGGCTGAACATTACCGAATCAGTCCCGAGTCTCTAGCTGTCGCCGAATCCCGAACAGTACTGAGCAATAGCGTTGTCCGCTACTTTATTTGGAATGCCAACTTCCATACTGAACACCACTACTTTCCTAAGATACAATCTTACCATCTACCGCATATATATACACAGACTGCTAAACAAGGGTATGAGCAATGGTCTTCTTACTTAGCGTTTCATTTCTGGGTATGGAGTGAGCTTAAACGTAAGGAGAGAAAGGTATGAGCCATACCTTCAATATCAGTCGTTGCTCAACAGTCGTATTTAATAACGTGGAAGATATGATTGCTGCAGATCAAGACCCCCTTAATAGCTGCGCATACGGTCGGGTTAACAACCCTACTAGTCGATGCTTTGAAGAAGCTATGGCTACACTGGAGCATGGGTTCAAGGCAGTAACGGCTCCCTCCGGTTTATCTGCCATCACAATGTGCTTTATGGCCTTGGTTAGATCCGGAGGGCATGTCCTCATTGCTGATGACGTTTTTGGTGGTGTGAAGCGTTTTGCGCAGGAGGTGCTACATCGTTTAGACATTGAGATCGAATATTATCGTTCAGGTCATGTTGAGGACATCTGCCAGCGAGTGAAATCCAATACTCAAATCATCTATGTGGAATCGCCCAGTTACTTTAAAGGGAGAATAACAGACATTGCTCAACTTAGAGAAAACGTCAAATCCGGCAACCTCGCTATCATCGCCGATAATACTTGGGCATCGCCATGCTACGCCAACCCATTAGAACAAGGTGCTGATATTTCAATACATTCGGTTTCGAAGTATATAGGAGGGCATTCCGATGTGGTACTTGGCGTGGCCGTTTGCAATGAAACAACTTGGGAAAAAGTGAAGCTCAACGCTTTTTACCAAGGCATTCATGTGTCCCCAGATGACGTCTATCTGGCTTGGAGAGGGTTGCAAACATTAAAAGCAAGGATGGCACAGCTCAGTCGTTCAGCCTACCAGATCGCTTACTGGTTGACTCAACATCCACAAGTGCTTGACGTTTACTACCCTGCCCTAAAAACACATCCGGATCATGACCTGTGGTCTCGACTTTTTCTCGGCGCCAGCGGACGCTTTGCTATACGCCTTTCCTCTATGACAAACCAAGAAATCACTGAGCGCCTAAATACCATGCAGCACTTCAAGCTAGGATACGGATGGGGGGGATACTCAAGCTTGATTGCCCCACGTGAACTCCCCAGCAAAGAGTCCAAGGCACTCAATAACGTCACATTGATGTTATCTATTGGGTTAGAGGATGTGAATAATTTGATTGATGATCTCGAGCACCTACTTACATTCAAAACCGGCGTTGTTTCCTAAATCATTGAACTTATCATCCGAGCCGCGATCAGATCATCAACGCCTCAAACAGGTCACAGATGATGAGCAAAGCCAAGTACAAAATCAGCAATTGGAAGCAATACAATCAAGCACTGATTAATCGTGGTTCGATTACCTTTTGGGTTGATGACGCCGCAATCCAGACTTGGCACTGCAAAGAGCATCAGGGCAAACGAGGCAGAGGCTTTACGTTTACCGATGGTGCCATTGAAACAGCACTGATGGTTAAAGGCATTTTCAAGCTCCCTCTTCGCGCCCTTCAAGGCTTTCTCGACTCGATATTTGGTTTGATGGACGTACCGCTAAAATCGCCGTCATATAGTTGTATCAGTAAACGATCGAAGACGGTTGAAGTTAATTACCGATTACCCAGTCGTGGGCCCGTTGCTCACGTCGTCATTGATGCCACCGGTTTAAAAGTGTTTGGCGAGGGAGAATGGAAAATGCGCAAACGTGGCAAGGAAAAACGCCGTGTTTGGCGCAAGCTGCATCTTGCGATTGACGACAGTACACATGAAGTGATTTCTGCCGTCGTTAGCTTAGCGTCTGTTGGTGACAATGAAGCCTTGCCGACGCTGCTCAACCCGTTACGCCGAAAAATTGCCCAAGTCAGTGCTGACGGCGCTTACGATACGAAAGACTGTCATCAGGTGCTCAAGAAAAAAGGCATCAAACCGACCATCCCACCGCGCAGCAATGCGGGTTATTGGGAGAATGATCATCCTCGCAATGCAGCCGTCAGCGCCTTAAAGTCGGGTAACTTGGCAAACTGGAAACGAGAAGAAGGTTATCACCAACGCTCTCTGTCAGAAACAGGCATGTCTCGATACAAAACGTTAATCAGCCCTGAGCTGACACTACGTAACTACGATGCCCAAGTTGGCGAAGTATTGGCCAACGTGAAAGCGATAAACAAAGTCATAAGACTTGGTATGCCTGTTAGTTACCGAGTTGATTGATGGGGGCAACCCCATTGGGATCAGTGCGTTAGGTGAATTATTTGATCAACAACGCCGTTTGAGGGGGAACTCAGTTTTTGTTTTTAAAGTTAGACGAAACTCACTTCGTTTTGCTAATGTGCAATCAATTGACTTATACGGATAAAAATAATGAATATTCAAAAGTTGAAGATTCACAATTTCAGAAGTATCTCAATGCTCGACTTGAGCTTGGGTACTGAAAACCGAGTTGTGTGTTTTGTTGGTGAGAACGGTAGTGCAAAGACGTCGGTTTTGAGTCTTATTGCAGAAGCGATAGTATCTCAGTCAAAGCTAAAGTTTCCCGACTTTGAGTTGCACAGTGGCAAAAGATATCGACTGATGAGTAACTCTGAAATAAATGCGGACAGCAGTTTTTATTCGGTAGAGCTGCACTATTCAAACTTTGAAAACCGCTCTTACCAGTTCAAAAAGCTTGTAGGTCGGAAGAAGGGCCTTCCTGCAACTGAATATCAGGAAGTAATTCAGGGAGTAAGCTTAACACGAGAATATTATTCAGAATTCTCGACTTTATCTAGATTAGAGGCTAATCAAGATTATCTAGTCTCACATATATTTCTTATTAGGCCGAGTACAAGATACGAGAAGGATGGCTTTGAAGTGTCTGAAGCTAGATCCCAAACTCCTGCGTATTCTGTAGGTGAGCGATACAATGAGGAAATGCCATACCCACTTACAGTATCGCATATAGGAGAAAGTATTCAGTCAATCATTCTTGATATGATTCTCGACGCAACAATTGGTTATGAAGATGCGGCTCATGCCTTTAGATTAATTACTCACATATTGGATAAGATTACAGGCAAGGAATTCGGTCAGTTACAAATATCACAGTCACCTTATAGGCAGGTAGTATCTTCGAATAATGGGCCAATAAAATCGTTATCTCAAGGTGAGCTTGATCTACTTGTTACAGTATCTTCGATTCTTTCTCGTCAACTATTTCATTTCAAACAATACACCAAGGACCAAAAGAAAGAACTAGGATTTAATACCTTATTGGATACCCCCGGTATTGTTTTAATTGATGAGGTAGATCTGCATCTTCATCCAAGAGCCCAAGAAAGTTACATAAAAACACTAACAAACATATTCCCCAATATTCAATTCATTATTACCACTCATAGCCCTTTTGTAGTCCGAGGACTTCCAAAGCACTCAAAAGTTGTCAACTTACCATCAGGTAGAGTGTTTGAAGAGAACTTCGAAGCAATGGATATCGATAGTATTACTAATATCATTTTTGGTTACGATGGTAGCTTTTCAGAAGCAATAAAAAACAAGCTAAGTCAGTTTAAGAACGCGCTAGTGTTAGAGGAGCCGAATGTTCAGTTGTTGCAGCAGTTGTATGGAGAGTTATCTTCATCAGACTCTGCAAAAGAGGAGTTGTTGTTGTATCTTGCTTCATATGCTGATGAAGAACTAATTAATACCGTGAAGGGAGAGGGAGATGCGCAAAGTAGATAGATCTTCTGTTCCTTTTCCAAATAGACTACTACAGCAAAATCTGACAGAAGATAATTTAGCCCACTTAGAAAACTATAAACAGATTAGTGGCAGCATCTACGGTCATCAAGACGTCAAAAATAGCTTGAAAATGCTGTATTTTGATAAGTGCTATATCTGTGAAGGCGATATCAGTTCTGGTGATTATGACGTAGAGCACTATCTTCCTAAAAGGTATTTTCCGCAACTAGGTTACACTTGGCAAAATCTTCACAAAGCGTGTACTGGCTGCAATCTGGCAAAAGAGAATAAGAACTTTTTCGTTACTGATGAGGAAGGTAATGTAACTGATATCAAACTGCTAGATCCATCAAGTTTGGAGTATGATATCGCTGATTATATCTGTTTCACTATCGATTCAAAGGCAGAAAGGGTCGATATTGGTCAAAACCCAATAGTGATTACGAAAGCTATAAATACGATTCATTACTTAAATGGTAACTACCCATCTGCTTATGGAAAAGAGCTTTGCTACTTACGAAGTAATAAGAGTTCAAGTTTTCTTCGTTTCTGTAACGAAACTCTAGTTGAACATCGGGGTCGGCTAAGAGAAATTAAACTTACTATTAGTACTTATCAACTTCCAGAAGACTCCGCGTTGCTGGAAATTGATCAAAGCATCTGTCAAAGCCTTATAAATGCAGATAATGAGTACTTATCAGATAAAGCACCTTTTAGTACTTCTACTAGAGTACAGCTATTTCCAACGTTAAGGATTACATATGCTGAATTGATTAGGATAAAAAATCATATGAAACAAACTCTTGGTATGTAAACTTGAAAGGGCCAATAGCACATTTTATTGTCATCTCTAAACCACCGTCTCTGGCGGTGGTGATTGTAACTAAAGGCTGACTAACAAACACCGAAACAACCAAGGGTCTTTGGTTTGAAGATACTTTTTCTAATCTGATGTAAGTAACTGAGATCAAATGCACTAACACACTTATGTCCAGAAGTGAGTTATAAAGAGTATGAAACTTTATTCCTCTCCTACACTTCCGGTATGATTGCGCCTGAATGTCGCTTTAAACTGGTATTGTTTCACTTTTGCCAAATGGTGAGTGAACTGGTAAGTATGAACATTAAATCATGGCAAAAGATGCATATAACCAATTGATTTATATATTCATATACTTTTCACTCCACGAGCAGATCCAGAATATCGAGTAACGCGCTCTTCTATTACCTCATTTGCCACACCTCTTACCAAACCCCTGTTTTCAGGGGTTTTTATCAACTTTCAGACGCTGCCCTGTTCTTTCAGCCAACGGGTGAATTGAGCTGATCGGGTATGCCCTTATCCAGATTCATTCAACCACTGCGAAGATGTCACATGCCCATTTTGGTGAGTCGCTTGCGCCTATGATTTTCGGCAGTAAGGCAAATAAGATTGTCAATTTTGATTCAGTTTCTAAATCACAATTTTCACGGAAATAATTGACGTGAAATTACAAATTTACAAACCAAAAATCCAAATCAGTTTGAAAAACCTGAAAATCACGTCGATAATCAACGTGTATTTTATTTTTTATAAACCAAAATGGGATCAGCCATGCTGAACACTGAAGCCAGACTGCAACTAAAGAAACTGCTGCCGTTGGATATGATCGCCACCAAATCATGGCTGGAGACGCAAGGACTCAACCTGCATTTTCTGGACAATGCAGTCCGGAGCCAAACGCTGATCCCTGTCGCAGCCGGTGTTTACACTAGGCAAGAAGCGAGGCTGTCCTGGAAAGGAATCGTTGCCTCGTTGCAACGCATGGCCGATGTCCCTGTCCATGTTGGAGGTCTGACAGCGTTAGAGCAGGAAGGACTTGGCCATTACCTGTCCAAAGGAAACAAACCCAAGGTTCACCTCTATTCTGCTGAGATGCTGCCTAGATGGCTGGCTAGAATCGATGCGCCAGCACAATTTGAGAGGCATGGCACTCGTCGCCTATGGCCAGAGACGCTAATGCAAGACAACCAGTACCTGAGGCAAGATAGCTGGCAAGCATCTCTTCCTTCATTACATTATTCCTGTCCAGAGAAAGCCATTTTGGAGCTTTTAGCAATAGTGCCCAATACCATCAGCTTTGAACACGCTGACCAACTTATGCAAGGATTACACAACCTATCGCCTCGTAAGCTGAATGCCTTGCTGAAAGCCTGTCGCAGTATCAAAGCAAAGCGACTCTTTCTCTGGCTGGCAGGAAGACATCAACACGCTTGGCTTAAATACCTCACACCAGAACAGTATGCACTGGGCACTGGTAAACGACTGATCGCTAAAGGCGGCAAACTCGAGCCCACCTGGCAAATAACAGTGCCTAAGGACATGTGAAAACATGAATAGACAAAGCCACGACTACCGACAAGTGCAGCTACTACTCAGGATCATTCCTTTTGTTGCGCAGCACGACTGTTTCGCTCTCAAAGGTGGAACCGCTATCAATTTGTTCGTTCGTGACTTTCCTCGACTTTCGGTTGATATCGACTTGGTTTTTCTGCCCATGATGGAACGGAATGAAGCCCTGCAGACCATCAAGAGCAACCTAGATACCCTGGCCTCCACGATCACGGCTAACATCGACAATACTCGTGTTGTCCGCGCCTTCCTGGATAAATCAGATGCTCTGCGTTTATTGGTGGAGCGAGATAACGTTCAAATCAAAATTGAACTCTCCCCTGTACTACGCGGTACGGTTTACGCCCCCAAAGTCATGCCAGTCAGTGGGGCTGTTGAAGATGAGTTTGGTTTTGCAGAGATGCCAGTGGTGAGTTTTGCCGATTTATACGCGGGGAAAATCTGTGCAGCACTGGATCGTCAGCACCCGAGAGATCTTTTCGACGTCAAGCAACTACTTGATAACGAAGGACTCACCGATGAACTTCGTAAAGCCTTATTGGTTTATATTATTAGCCACCCACGTCCTATTGCCGAACTACTTAGACCAAACTTCAAGGACATTTCAGGTGTTTATGAAGGAGAGTTTCGGAATATGGCCGATCAAGACATTCCCCAAGCGGAACTCGAAGCAACTCGCGAGCAGCTGGTGAGGCTCATAAACTCGTCTTTGACGCCTCAAGAGCGATCATTTTTACTGTCTTTCAAAAATCGCTCCCCCGACTGGTCTCTTTTGGAGCTTTCAGGAATCGACCAGTTACCTGCTGTTCGCTGGAAAATACAAAACCTGGCCAAAATGAACCCAGAGAAACATTCCGAAGCTTACCATCGGCTTCAACAAATATTGACGATATAAAAGCCCCACCCTACACGGGACAGGGCTCTAACTTTACTCAAGCGGCTTTTCTCTGCTCAATCCACCACAGCAGATCTGAAAGCCGCCAAGCCACACAATGGGAAGGCGATTATACTCAGTGGCGCTTACTCATACCCATCCAGACGCTCGAATTTATAGTATTGATATTCACTCACGATAACCTTGCTATGTATTTATGGTGAATTGAAAAGTTTGTTTTAACAAAGGTTGCACCTGAGCCACCCTGGCAACGGGTTCAGCGTTTAAATAACGCATTGGGTCAATGATTACAAAGCCCCAAAACTGCAAAAATCGCTCAATAAATCGTGATTCGATGAGCACGCTTAAATATCTCTCTGGAGAGAAGTAATCATCCGCAGGGATTGCCAGCAATAAATCGGGGAAAGCTGTTATCACCTCTTCAACCAGTTGATCGACACTGCTATGGCTCTGAATGCGCCACAACATAAACAGCCAAAAAGTGCGCAAATCGACATCGAACTCAAAACTGTCCAAATAGCCCCAATTATATTTACTGATGGCGGCTTCTAACAAAGGTTTAAAAAATGCCTGTATGCCTAACGCCTGATACTGCTTTTGCGCTGATTTTTTCACATGGTAGCGGCCGCTACGTCGATAAATAATACCGCTAATTTCGGCAAGCACTCGGGTGTAGTGCAAGGCATTGAATTTGTCTTCGTTACTGCCCGCAAACTCCCTGATACTTATATCACGTTCGAATTGAGCCACGGTAAACTCAGGCAGTAACTCACTGGCCTGTTTAACCAACTTAGCCGGTAAGTTGCCTTTACTCGTGGCTTTGAATGAGCCTTCTTGTGCCATGGCCTCATCAAGAATGAGCGCTAGATAACGCATCACCGGGCTGGCAGAAAGAGAGTCGGGTGTGCTGATTGTCACCCACTGTAATTCATCAAAAGGCGCATAAAGCCAATTGGCCATTTGCGTTGGTGTCACGCCACAAAAATCGGGATGAGGTTGATTATTGCGATCCTGCACTTTGTGTTGTAAAGCAGCGTTGAGTTCATCAAGGCTCAAATTTGGGTTCATTGCCAGCATGGCGTCAACATCATCGAAGACTTGGGCATGTTGCTTGGAAACGGTGTTCATACAACAACGTTTAAATTTTTTACCACTGCCACAATGACAAGGATCGTTTCGGCCGAGCTTCATTGTTGTCCCTTCTTATCGTTGTAAAAAAAGCGCTGCATTTTCTTGTTTGCGCTGATCCAGTGTTTTAGCAATCGCAGACACTGTTGTTTTACTGATCCCTTGTTGCTGTGCAAGATAAGTAAATTGGCTGAGTGCTTCAGCGACTTCTTCAATGACATGCCTTGCATCATGCCAACTCCCATAGCCTGCACTTGCTGCAAGTTTTTGCATCACCTTAACCGGTGGCGCTTTGCCATAACCTCCGAACGCAGTGGCGTGTTCGTTGAATGGATGTGGGCTGTAGGTAACATCGTAAAAAGGTGCAGGATTCCATTGACCGTCATCAGCTTGCAAAAACGCCCAGTTTTTACTGTGGTCGTCTTGGTTAGACGACAGCAGGTTGAAAATGGCGCGGCGAAATTGCAGCTGTCCAGCAGCCGGAGATTTACACAACTGACGGCTGGCTTTGATCAAGTCAATATAATCTAAACTTGGCGTTCGAAAGTCTGCATCCAGCAGTCCGCAGGCGCTGTGCATATGCAAGCGGCCAGAACCGCGCTTGCTGTCTAAATTGGTCTGTTCAGTGACATCATCAAAACGCTTGAGCGCCAACCACGCAGTTGCACCGCTTGTAGGCGGTGCTTCAATAAGTTGCCACAGAGGTGGTTGACACTTGGCTTGCTCAGCCATTTGCAAATAGACGGCCTCACACAAACCTTCTTCATGCCCGAGCGCTAGATTTTTCGAGGTAAACTTAATCAGCCAAGCTTCATCACCAGGCCGTGCAAAAGTTCGACAATGTTGCGTTTCCCCCGCAGGCATATAAATCTGCGCCTTGGGTCTTGCCCCACCTGAACTACCGCCGGCGACTAATGCGGCCAACACCTGTTGAGTATGCCCATCTAACTCATCGTGGTTATCATCCGTATTTTCTGACATTGAAGCATCGAACAGCGTTTGCGCTTCTAAGCCCAAGATTGCTAAATCAATCTCAGCGTACGTCGTGGCTGAAAACTCAGACACCGGAGAAAAAGACAGCGCTCCCATGCCTTTGTCACCGACAAAGGCCAGTCTGTCCATCGCCGTGAATTGATTCGGCAGAATGCCTTTTTGCCGGAAAATACGATCTTGTAACAGCATGCCCCACCCATCAGGCAAACAATCCCCAAAAACGCCATGCACACCTTGGTGCGGCTGTTGAGGTGCGGCTTGAACTTGTGTGCTCGACTGCACAGTAAACGGTGATAAATTGCCAAACTGCTGCAAATAGCTGTCTGCATATTGAAAAAAAACGCCCTGCCGGTTCTGAGCCAAGACCCCTACGCCTACCTGCTCACCTGAGCTTAACGTACGGGTTACAGTAAGCTTTTGAATCGGTTTAAAACCCATCTTTTAGCACCTCATCAATACTAGAGGGCATAGTGGCGCGCTCTTTGTTAGGTTGTGTGAGCTGATAAAGCCTATCCAATGAGTCGAGAGTCTGCCAAAGCAAGAGCAGTTGGCGGAAGGAAATTTGTCCAGTTAACTCAAACTTCTTAATGGTGGCCGCAGGTACGCAGCTTCGCTCTGCCAGTGCCGCTCGTGACAATTTTGCTTTTTGGCGTAACTCACGCAAATAAGCAGCATAAGCTTGGCTCACATCGGTATCATCAAGTAAGGTAAAATTCATCCGCAACGCCCTATTGGATACAGTTTTATCCATTATATGGATAAAAGACCAAAAATGGACACTATTGTATCCATAAAAGACAAAGGTATTGAAAATTTACCCGATAAAGCCTTTCAAAACTGCTTTTTTAGCTCAAAACGGACGCAGCATGCTGAACTGTACAAAACGGTTCAATCAAGCGCGATTCAACTCAAAATCTGAGTTGCCTTGTCTGGCGAGTCGTCATGATGGCACCACAGCTGCTCACTCACAATCGGCCGCGCAGTCCGCCGCCCCCGATCCCCCGGAGCTGACCCGCACCGATATTGGGACGATTGATCGTGCCGCGCTGGATCGCCGGACGATTCGTGCGGATCGTTGCGCGGTCGACAGGTCCCTGCGCTCGCCGGGTTTGCAATTGTTGCTGCACACGCTGCTGGGTTTCCGGCGGCAGGCTTTGCCATTTGCTGTCGAGCTGTGCTTTCACGGCTGGCAGATTGCCGGTGATATCTCCCGGATTTCCCCGCCAATCACTGATCCTACCTTTGATTTCCTGTTGTTTATCCGAATCCAGACTCTGCCACCAGTCGCTGATCATCTCTTTGTACTCCCCGTCACCATGGCAGCAGTCCGGATAATAATGGTGCCAGTAATACAGATAATCGTCGTACCACCAATCTTCACTGTAGTGATATGCAGCGGGTCCGGCTGGCACTGCGCTGGTGCTGCCGCACCCGGTCAGCATCAGTAAAGCGCTCAAAAATGCCAAATGAATCGCTTTCATCTCAAACGTCACCTATCCATGAATCATGCATATCAACAGCTTATCACTCCCCGCTTGAGTTCGCTTGATTTCAGTCTGAATCAGGCGATACACCACATCAAAGATTAAATAGAAACCACTGATTTTTCAGTCAAATGTCCAAATGTGAACCGAACTCACGATATAAGCACGATTTTGCCGCCATTCATTTTTTTGTCATTTGCATAATGGTAAATTTGTGCTTGTTCACCAGAAGACACAGCGATGTAGCAATCCGCTCCTGATTTAAACCTATAAAAATGGCTGCGAAAGCAGTCACGGGGCGTCTTGGACCCAATTTATCACTGATAAATTAATTCATATATTCACATAAGCAGTCAAAATATGGATATTTCATTAATTGTAACCACCTATAACTGGCCGGAAGCTTTGAATAAAGTTCTGGAAAGTATCGAAAGACAGAGCCTGCTCCCCCGCGAAGTGATTATTGCCGATGACGGTTCCGGTCAGGATACCCGGGACGTCGTCCACTACTGGCAGCAAAAACTGAAGATTCCGGTGATCCACAGCTGGCAGGAAGATGAAGGTTACCGGCTCTCCGCCAGCCGGAATAAAGCCATCGCCTGTGCTCATGGCGATTATCTGGTCATGATTGACGGCGATATGGTGCTACATCAGCATTTTCTCCGCGATCATGCCCAAATCGCTCAACCTGGATTTTTCATTCAGGGCTGGCGAGTCCGGCTGAATGAACAGGGGAACCAGCATGTGTTTGAACACGGCGTGATTCCGCATTCTCGCATGCAGGGCATTCTGGATGTGAAAAACCGCTGTTACGGACTTCGCCTGCCGTTGCTGAGAGCCCTGAGCCATGGTTCACCGACCTCAATTTCCGGCACCAAAGGCTGCAATATGGCGTTCTGGAAACAGGATGTGGTCGCCATTAACGGCTTTAATGAAGACTTTGTCGGCTGGGGCAAAGAAGACAACGAATTCGCGACCCGGATGATCAATCATGGCATTCGCCGAAAGCGCCTGCGTTTTGCTGCCGTAGCCTATCACCTGTATCACGATGAAAGCCCAAGGGATATGGTGGCCTGCAACCATGACATTCTGATGCGGACCAAAGAAAATCGTCTGGCCTTCTGCCACAACGGCCTGTCTCGTTATCAGGCAGGCTGATCACGCCGCTGCCTTATTTCGGCGCTTCACATTTTTTTGTGTGAGAGCGCCGCTACCAGATCAATCACTTATCAATTTTATGCCGTCAACTTTTGTATGACTTTGTTCTCTGCCTCTCCTGTGCTGCCCCTTCGCTGACTATAGTTAAAAAAAGACAAAACGAACCTGAGATAAATATCCGATAAAACAGGTTTCTCCATGGCTGGGTTTTGAATTTTTTTAAGGAAGTGGCAATGAAAACACAGGCAGACCACAAAATTATTTTGATCGGTGCTGGCTTTATTTCCGGGGTACACGCCAGAGCCATTCAATCGCTCCCAGATTGTCAGATTAAAGCCATTGTCGATCCGAACCTGGCAGCCGCCAAAGCGCTTGCCGGGCAATTTGAGATCCCACAGTGTTTCAGCCATCTGGAAGAGGCGCTGGCTGCAGTCACTTTTGACACCGCCCACGTCCTGACCCCGCCGAACACCCATTTTGAACTGGTCCAGGCCCTGCTGCATCATGGCAAACATGTGCTGGTCGAAAAGCCAATGGCGGAAACCATCGCAGACTGCGACACCCTGAATGCGCTGGCACAGGCGCAAGGGCTGACGCTGGCCGTCAACCAAAATTTTGTGTTTCATCCGGTGATGGAAAAAGCAAAACAATATCTGGATGCCAATGCCATCGGCCCGGTCAAATCGGTCTCGCTGAATTATGAAATGCCGCTCCGTCAGCTGGACAGTGGCCAGTTCGGGCACTGGATGTTCCGAAAGCCAGTCAACCTGCTGCTGGAGCAGGCTGTCCACCCGCTCTCTCAACTGCTGAGTTTATTCGGCGCTCCGAGTGGCCCACTGATCAGCCGGATCAGCCAGATCAAAACGCTCAACGACCAGCCCTGTATCCTGCGATTGGATGCCATGGGCGATCTGGCCGTGCCCTTCCATTTATCCTTTGCTTTGGGCCAGTCGTTTCCCGTCTGGCAATTAGAGATCACCGGCGAGGATGGCAGCCTGCACCTCGATTTTATCCGCCAGCGTGTGATCCTGAATGAACGTAGCCGCTTTTTGCCCGCCCTGGATACAGCCGTCACCGCCAGCGCCATGGCTGGCAGTCTGCTGTCTCAGGGCTTCCGTCAGTTGATTGATTACGCGGGCGCAATCACTGGATTCAAGCCCTCGAAAGATCCCTTTTTCCTGTCGATGCAAGCCAGCATCCGTGCTTTTTATCAGTCGATTGAAACCAAACAGCACCCGATTCACAATGCAACCTTTGGCCGCACGCTGGTGGCCCTGTGTCACCAACTGGCCGGCAAAAGTCTGGGGGCGCAGCATCTGCAAGCCACCCAAGCACCCCGCGCAAAGCCACGGGCAATGCCGCTGACAGAACAGCGCCCATACGACGTGCTGGTGATTGGTGGCACCGGCTTCATCGGCCGTCATGTGGTCCGTCAGTTACTGACGGCTGGCTATTCCGTCGGCATCATGGCGCGGCATCTGGACGCACTGCCCGAATGTTTCCAGCACCCTGCCATTCAATGGATACAGGGGGATGTCTGCGATCAGGCCACCGTCGACCATGCCGTCAGCCGGGCGACCTATGTGATCAATCTGGCCCATGGGGGCGGCAGTGGCGACTGGCAGGCAATCCAGCACGCCATGGTCGACTCAGCCCGCTATGTCGCGCTGGCCTGCCAAAGCCACGGGATCACACGGCTGGTTCATCTGGGCTCCATCGCCTCTTTATATCTGGGGAATGACCGGACTGTCATTCACAGTGCATCTCCGGTTGACAGTGCGCCCCACCACCGCGCCCATTACGCCAGAGCCAAAGCCATGGCCGATCACATGCTGATGCATGAATTCAGCACGCTGGATGTCGTGCTGCTCCGGCCCGGTATTGTGGTCGGTGAAGGCGGCCTGATCCAACACACCGGCATTGGTTTTTTCAACAACAGTCAGTATTTCATCGGCTGGAATCTGGGCCACAATCCGCTGCCGTTCGTCCTGGTGCAGGATGTCGCCTCCGCCACGCTGGCCGCCATGACCCAGCCCGATGCCAAAGGGAAAACATTGAATTTAGTCGGAGATGTCCGTCCCTCAGCACGGGAATATGTAGCCATGCTCAGAAAAGGACTGTCACGCCCCTATCGCTATGTGCCTCAATTGACGCTCTGGCTCTATCTGCAGGAACTGGGAAAATGGGCGATCAAACGCATGGCTGGCCGGCATCCCGAGATTCCGTCCCTGCGAGATCTGCGCTCCCGCGCCATGAATGCCCGCTTCGATACCAGCG
Source organism: Photobacterium sp. 1_MG-2023 (assembly GCF_030547945.1). Classification (NCBI taxonomy): domain Bacteria; kingdom Pseudomonadati; phylum Pseudomonadota; class Gammaproteobacteria; order Vibrionales; family Vibrionaceae; genus Photobacterium; species Photobacterium sp. 1_MG-2023. Next base: position 157,520 of record NZ_JAUORR010000007.1, read on the forward strand.
GCGAAAAACGCCTGCTCAACTGGCACCCGGTTAATGACTGGCAGGTGTTCTATCAGCAGGCTGTGCTGGTCCATCAGCCACCGTCAGCAACAGCGGTCCACTCTCAGGCCGATCAAGCCACTCCGGCAATGCACAACGCCTTGACCCCTGACTCGTCTTCAAACAAGGTCAGCGCACTATGACAACAGTGCTGCACGTGTTCTCAACCTTTGCACTGGGCGGGCCGCAGGTCCGGTTTGCTCAGTTGGTGAATGCCCGTTCAGCACGGGAGCGCCATGTGGTGATTGCGCTCGATGGCCAGCTCGAAGCCGCCAGCCGGATTGACCCGCAAAAGCAGATCACCTGCATCGGGTTGCCTGACCTCAAGCCGCTCCCGCTGCCGGTCAAACTCCGGCGAATTGCCGGATACTTGCGGCAATACCGGCCCGATGTTCTGATGACCTACAACTGGGGCGCGATTGAATGGGCCTTGTGTAACCGTCTGCTGGGGCATTGCAAAGGGATCCACTGGGAAGACGGATTCAACCCGGAAGAATCCGCACGTCTGCTGCCGAGACGCAACCTGTTCCGCAGGCTGGCGCTGGGCGGCCGGACACAAGTGGTGGTGCCGTCGCAAACACTGATGAGCATCGCCAGGCAAAACTGGCACATTCCTGCCAGCCGTCTGGTTTATTTTCCCAACGGTATCCGGATGCCGGAACAACCGGCCACATCCGCCGCCACTTGCTTCCCGACACTGATCACCCTGGCGACGCTCAGAAAAGAAAAAAACCTGATCCGCCTGATTGATACCGTGGCAGAACAGGCGCCTCAATGCCGCCTGCTGATCGGAGGGGACGGCCCGCTGAAGCCGGACATTGAAGCCTACCTCAACCATCATCAGCTGGGCGGGCGAATCCAGCTGGCGGGCCGTATTGAGCAAGTCTGGCCCTTTCTGGCTCAGGGCGATCTCTTCTGCCTGTCTTCCGATACCGAACAGATGCCCCTGTCGGTTCTGGAAGCCATGGGCGCAGCCTTACCCGTGATTGCAACGGATGTGGGCGATGTCAAAACCATGGTCGCCCCGGCCAATCAGCCTTTTGTAGTCCCGCCCTCCGGATACAGCCGGGCAATGCGGGGATTACTTTCCTCTCCCGAGCTGTGGTCGGAAATCGGCCAGGCCAACCGCCGCAAGGCGCAAGAGCAATTCAGTTTTCAAGTCATGCTGGAGAACTTTGAGCGTCTGATATCCGCTTCATCCTGATTAATTCCCGCGTGCTATTTTATAAAGACAATGCCTGTAAAAGGTGCGCGAGCCGGACGACCGGTGAAGGGCAAAAATCCGGTTGTGAGGCTGAGGACGAAACTTACACTTGTCGATTCAATTTCGCAGCAGTTCGTGATACCCTGCGCGCCCTTTCTTCCACTTGAGTGACAGCGGTAATGAGCAAAGGCACGTTATATATCGTTTCGGCCCCAAGCGGCGCAGGCAAATCCAGCCTGATCAACGCCCTGCTGGAAACCAACCCGACTTATGATATGAAGGTTTCAGTTTCCCACACCACACGCGGCATGCGCCCGGGTGAAGTTCATGGTGTTCATTACAATTTCGTCAGCGTTGAAGAATTCAAAGAGTTGGCCGAACAGAGTGCTTTTTTAGAGCATGCGGAAGTGTTTGGTAATTTCTACGGCACATCGCGCCTGTGGATTGAACAGCAGCTCGAGAAAGGCATTGACGTCTTTTTAGATATCGACTGGCAGGGCGCGCAGCAAATTCGCCTGCAAATGCCCCAAGCCAAAAGTATTTTTATTCTGCCCCCATCGAAAGATGAACTTGAGCGCCGCCTCAACGCCCGTGGTCAGGACAGCAACGCCGTGATTGCCCGCCGCATGCAGGAAGCCCAGTCTGAAATTTCGCATTACACCGAGTATGACTATGTGATCGTGAACGATGACTTTGACGTGGCCCTCATGGATTTTAAGGCAATCATCCGTGCTGAGCGATTGAAGCAAGACAAACAAGCTGCTAAATATAGCAGCATGCTTTCTGCGCTACTGGCGCAACAGTAAGTAATTTTGTACAATTTTCCATCTTTTTATTAAACCCACTGGAGTCCTCGATGGCACGTGTAACTGTTCAAGATGCTGTTGATAAAATTGGCAACCGTTTCGATCTGATCCAAATTGCTTCTCGCCGTGCGCGTCAAATGCAAACTGGCGGTAAGGATCCATTGGTTCCTGAAGAGAACGATAAGTACACCGTCATCGCACTGCGCGAGATCGAAGAAGGCCTGATCACGAAAGACATCCTGGATGCACGTGAGCGTCAGGAAATGCAAGAGCAGGAAGCTGCTGAACTGGCAGCCGTGAGTGCCATTGCAGGTAACCAGCGCTAATTCAAGGAAGCGGGCAATTTGTATCTCTTTGATAGCCTGAAAGAAGTTGTAATTGAATACCTGCCTGAGACTCAGATTGAGGCGCTCAGGCAGGCCTATTTAGTCGCAAGAGACGCCCACGAAGGTCAGACCCGCTCCAGCGGTGAACCTTATATCATCCACCCGATTGCCGTCGCCCGGATTCTGGCCGAAATGCGCCTGGACTATGAGACGCTGATGGCCGCATTGCTCCACGATGTGATCGAAGACACCGAAGTCACCAAAGATGACCTCGACAGTCGATTCGGTTCCACGGTCGCCGAGCTGGTGGATGGCGTGTCTAAGCTGGATAAGCTGAAATTCCGCGATCGGAAGGAAGCCCAGGCGGAGAACTTCCGCAAGATGATCATGGCTATGGCCAACGACATCCGGGTCATCCTGATCAAACTGGCCGACCGGACCCACAACATGCGCACGCTGGGTGCACTTCGCCCGGATAAACGCCGCCGCATTGCCCGCGAAACACTGGAAATCTTCTCGCCCCTTGCCCACCGTCTGGGTATTCACAATATCAAGACTGAGCTCGAAGAGCTGGGTTTCGAGGCCCTGTATCCGAACCGCTATCGGGTGCTGAAAGAAGTGGTTGCCGCTGCACGCGGAAACCGGAAAGAAATGATCAACCGGATCCACGCCGAGATTGAAGGCCGCCTTCACGACGCGGGGATCGACGGCAAAGTGGTCGGTCGCGAAAAGAACCTGTACTCCATCTACAACAAGATGAAGAACAAGGAACAGCGCTTCCATTCCATCATGGACATCTATGCCTTCCGGGTACTGGTGAACGATCTGGATACCTGCTATCGGGTGCTGGGACAGGTGCACAACCTGTATAAGCCGCGCCCGAGCCGGATGAAAGACTACATCGCCATTCCGAAAGCTAACGGCTATCAGTCGCTCCACACCTCTCTGGTCGGCCCGCACGGGGTGCCGGTCGAAGTCCAGATCCGTACAGAAGACATGGATCAGATGGCGGACAAAGGGGTGGCGGCTCACTGGACCTACAAAGACCGGGAAAGCTCCGGCACCACAGCACAGGTGAAGGCCCAGCGCTGGATGCAAAGCCTGATGGAACTGCAACAAAGTGCCGGTAACTCATTCGAATTCATTGAAAACGTCAAATCGGATCTCTTTCCGGACGAGATTTACGTCTTCACACCGAAGGGCCGGATTGTGGAACTGCCGGTCGGTGCAACCGCCGTCGACTTTGCCTACGCTGTCCATACTGATGTCGGCAATACCTGTGTCGGTGCCAAGGTCGATCGCCAGCCTTACCCACTGAGTAAGCCGCTGAAAAACGGCCAGACGGTCGATATCATCAGTGCGCCGGGTGCCCGGCCCAATGCGGCCTGGCTCAACTATGTGGTGACTTCGCGTGCACGGACCAAAATCCGTCAGGTGCTGAAAACCATGCGCCGCGCCGAATCCATTACCCTGGGTCGCCGCCTGCTCAATCATGCGCTGGGTGAGCTGAATATCGATCAGATTGACCCGGTCACACTCGACAAAGTGCTCAAAGATCTCCGCCTCAAGGATGCCGAATCTCTGCTGGCTGCGATCGGTCTGGGTGAACTGATGAGCGTGGTGATCGCCCGCCGTTTGCTCGGCACGCTGGAAGAAGAGCCGCAGAATGACGACAAACGCCGGATGCCAATCCGGGGAGCCGACGGGATTCTGCTGACCTTTGCCAACTGCTGTCACCCGATCCATGGCGACCCGATCATGGCCTATGTCAGCCCGGGGAAAGGTCTGGTGATTCACCGTGAGGAATGCTCGAACATCCGTGGTTATCAGAAAGAACCGGACAAATACATGCCGGTGGAATGGAGCCGCGACTTCGAGCAGGAATTTGTCACCAACCTCAAAGTGGATATGCAGAACCATCAGGGGGCGCTGGCCGATCTGACCAATACCATCGCCAATACCGGTTCGAACATTCAGGGTCTGGCGACGGAAGAAAAAGACGGTCGCCTGTATACCATCACCGTTCGCCTGACGACCAAAGGCCGGGTGCATCTGGCCAATATCATGCGCCGGATCCGGGTGATGCCGAACGTGGTCCGGGTTGCCCGGCAGAAGAACTGATTGGGCGACGATGCCTGACTGTGAATGAACTGACAAACGCCCGCACCGGGCGTTTGTGCTTTCCCGAGTGCTGAACGAATCAGCCTGAACTGTAACAAGATACGAAGCCCATGACCCCAGAACGCTTTGCGCGGATCCAGTCCGTCCTGGCCACCCGTCAGACCGATTTAACTTTGTGCCTGGAAGAAGTGCACAAGCCCAATAACGTCTCTGCCATCATTCGAACCGCAGACGCCGTGGGTGTGCACAAAGTCCATGCCGTCTGGCCAAACGACATGCGGGTGCTGAGCCATACCTCGGCAGGCGCCCGGAACTGGGTCGAACTGCAAACCCATGACACCATGGCCAGCGCGGTCGGCCAGCTGAAAAGCGAAGGGATGCAGGTTCTGGCCACTCATCTTTCTGATCGCGCGGTTGATTTTCGCGAGATTGATTACACAAAACCCACGGCCATCATTCTGGGCGGCGAAAAAAACGGGATCACACCCGAAGCCTTAGCACTGGCCGATCAGGACATCATCATTCCCATGGTGGGTATGGTACAGTCGCTGAACGTCTCGGTCGCCAGCGCACTCATTCTGTATGAAGCGCAGCGTCAGCGACACAATGCCGGGATGTATGAACGGGAACACACACAGTTGCCGCCGGAAACCGTTCACCGTATTCTGTTTGAGCGCGGACACCCGGTGCTGGCCAAAGTTGCCAAACGCAAAAAACTGCCTTACCCGCCTCTGGATGATGCGGGCCAGATTGTCGCTGATAATGCCTGGTGGCAGGCCATTCAATCCCGGGATAAATAACCCCGGATCTGACGGAGCACAGAGAACACAGGCATGAGCGGACAAATGCTGGAGACCATCGCCCTGACCGAATTGTCCGGCGTGGGCGCCAAAATGGCGGAGAAACTTAACAAGATCGGCCTGCATACCGTGCAGGATCTCCTGTTTCATCTGCCGCTCCGTTACGAAGACCGGACCCGGATCTGGCCAATCGCTGAAATTCAGCCCGGCCAGCACCTGACGGTTCAGGGAGAAGTGCTCAGCAATGCCATTTCCTTCGGCAAACGCCGGATGCTGACCGTCAGAATCAGCGACCAGTCCGGCGCGCTGACCCTGCGCTTCTTCAACTTCAATGCCGCGATGAAAAACGCTCTGTCCGAAGGCAAACAGGTGAAAGCCTATGGTGAAATCCGCCGCGGCCAGCACGGGCCTGAAATCATTCATCCTGATTACAAAGTTTTTTCCGAAACGACGGCACTGGCTGTCGAGGAAACGCTGACGCCGGTCTATCCCACAACCGATGGTCTGCGTCAGCTGACCCTGCGCAATCTGACCGACCAAGCCCTGAAACTGCTGGATAAAGCCGCCGTCACCGAGCTGTTACCGGAAGGCTTGTACGACCGCCAGATGACGCTGGCGCAAGCCCTGCATGTGATGCATCGCCCAACGCCGGATGTATCGCTGGATCAACTGGAAAACGGGGAACACCCGGCGCAGAAACGCCTGATCCTGGAAGAGTTGCTGGCACAGAACCTATCGATGCTGGCAGTACGTGAAAAAGGCCAGCAGCATCAGGCCTGGCCACTGCCGCCGAGTGAAACCCTGAAGCAGCAACTGCTGGCGGGTTTGCCTTTCAGTCCGACAGGTGCACAGCAACGGGTGACTGCCGATATCGAAAACGATCTCGCCAAACCCGTGCCCATGATGCGGCTGGTACAAGGCGATGTCGGCTCCGGTAAAACCCTGGTCGCTGCTTTGGCTGCGATCCGTGCGATTGAGCATGGCTATCAGGTCGCCCTGATGGCTCCGACCGAACTTCTGGCAGAGCAACACGCCCTGAATTTTGCCCAATGGCTGGCACCACTGGGTATTCAGGTCGGCTGGCTGGCCGGTAAACTCAAAGGCAAAGCCCGGGAAACCGAGCTGGCCCGTATTGAAAGCGGCGAAGCCAAAATGGTGGTCGGCACACATGCGCTGTTTCAGCAACAGGTCATCTTCAGCAATCTGGCACTGGTGATCATTGATGAACAACACAGGTTCGGGGTGCATCAGCGGCTGGAACTGCGTGAAAAAGGCGCCAATGAGGGCCGCTATCCGCATCAGTTGATCATGACCGCCACGCCCATTCCCCGCACGCTGGCAATGACCGCCTATGCCGATCTGGAAACCTCGGTGATTGACGAACTCCCGCCGGGCCGGACACCCATTCAGACCGTTGCCGTTTCCGACACCCGTCGGGCCGACATCATTGAGCGTATCCGGGCCGCCTGCCTCAGCGAAGGCCGGCAGGCCTATTGGGTTTGTACCCTGATTGATGAATCCGAAGTACTGGAAGCACAGGCAGCGTCAGACACCGCCACCGAACTCACCGCTCAGTTACCGGAACTGAAAATCGGCCTGGTTCATGGCCGGATGAAAGCCGCAGAGAAACAGGACGTGATGCAGCGTTTCAAAGCGGGTGAATTGCACTTGCTCGTCGCAACGACAGTGATTGAAGTCGGAGTAGACGTCCCGAACGCCAGCCTGATGGTGATCGAAAATCCCGAGCGATTAGGTCTGGCCCAGCTCCACCAGCTGCGTGGCCGGGTTGGCCGGGGCAGCGTCGCCAGTCACTGCGTGCTGCTTTACCATGCGCCACTGTCGAAAACGGCGCAACAGCGTCTGGGCGTCCTCCGGGAAAGCAGCGACGGCTTTGTGATCGCACAACGCGATCTCGAAATCCGGGGCCCCGGTGAACTGCTCGGCACCAAGCAAACCGGCATCGCCGATTTCAAAGTAGCCGATCTGGTGCGTGACCAGCACTTAATCCCGCAAGTTCAGAAAATGGCGCGCTACCTGCACGATCAGTATCCCAGCAATGCAAAAGCCATTATCGACCGCTGGCTGGGTAATAAAGAAAACTACTCTAACGCCTGAGCGATACATCCAACTTACGTCACTTTGGCGGCATGATGCCGCCATTTTCTGCTTTTCATCCGAAATAAATAATACCAATCAAAGTAAGTCAATGATCAGAAATAGCGCAGGAAAAATGGTTGAGAACAAGGCAGACTTTTTAGATATGTAGTGATTCTACAATCAAAAAATCTAACGCAGTTATCAAACATTTGAACAAGCTAGGATGACCAGTGATTTACTGCGATTGGTATAATTGCGCAAACGTTTGCTAAATTGTGATGCGTCATTAAAATAGGGCCAATTTTGACCCAAGGGTCTTGTCCGGCTTCGAACTGTTTCTGTTCAGATCTCCGTCTTGAAGCCGCTCTGTCGACGTATGAAGGAATGCCCATGACCGGCCATCACCGAGAAATCGAGCGTCCGCGCTCTTCCGACCTCATTTACCGCCTTGAAGATCGCCCGCCGCTGCCACAAACCCTGTTTGCCGCCCTGCAGCATCTGCTGGCGATGTTTGTCGCTGTGGTGACGCCCTCGCTGATTATCTGTCAGGCGCTCGGATTACCGGCCAGTGATACCAACACCATTGTCAGCATGTCCTTGCTGGCTTCCGGTGTGGCTTCCTTCATTCAGATCCGCACCATCGGCCCGGTCGGCTCTGGCCTGCTCTCGATTCAGGGCACCAGCTTCAACTTTCTGGGTCCGATAATCGGTGCCGGACTGGCGATGAAAGCCGGCGGGGCTGATGTCCCAACCATGATGGCGGCTATTTTCGGGACGATCCTTGCCGCTTCACTGACAGAAGTCGGTATTTCACGAATTTTACAGCATACACGGCGGGTGATTACACCGCTGGTATCCGGGATTGTGGTGACCCTGATTGGCCTGACGCTGATTCAAATCGGTCTGACTTCCATCGTTGGTGGCTATGCTGCCATTGAAAACGGCAGCTTCGGCAGTCTGGATAAACTACTGCTGGCCGGCATTGTACTGGGACTGATTGTGCTGATGAACCGGATGAAGAACCCTTACCTGCGGGTCTCTTCTATTGTGATCGCCATGGCTGCCGGAACGCTGGCCGCCTGGCTGATGGGCATGATCGAGACCGACCGCCTGGCCGAGACCTCGCTGATGGCAATTCCAGTTCCGATGCAATACGGCCTGGGGTTTGACTGGTCGCTGCTGATCCCACTGATCATCGTGTTTGCGATTACCTCGCTCGAAGCCATCGGCGATATTACCGCCACGTCCGAGACCTCTGAACAGCCGGTCTCCGGCCCGGTTTACATGAAACGTATCAAAGGTGGTGTGCTGGCCGATGGCATCAATTCCGCGCTGGCCGCCGTGCTGAACAGCTTCCCGAATTCGACGTTCAGCCAGAACAACGGCATCATCCAACTGACAGGGGTTGCCAGCCGTTATATCGGCTATTTTGTGGCAGGCATGCTGGTCTTGCTGGGTCTGTTTCCTGTGGTCGCCAATCTGGTTCAGTTAATTCCGGAACCTGTACTGGGCGGCGCAACCATCGTGATGTTCGGCACCATCGCGGCTTCCGGCGTCCGGATTATTTCCCGCTGTGAGCTGGACCGTCGGGCGATTCTGATTATGGCGTTGTCGTTCTCGATGGGCTTAGGTATTGCGCAAAAGCCGGAAATTCTCCAGTTCATGCCTGAGTTTGTGAAGAGTATTCTGTCTTCCGGCATGGCCGCTGGCGGCCTGACTGCAATCCTTCTGAACCTGATCCTGCCAGAAGAAAAGAAAGACTGATTCTGTCCGATCCCTCTTTGCCAAGGGGAGGGAAATTTCAGAATTGCAGCACGCACTCATCGATCCCTCCCCCCTTTTCAAGGGGGGGAAGTTTCAGGGCATCAGGACTTACTGCCCCGTTTACCGTTCTGTTTCACCGTGCGCATCGGCAGGCTGACTTGTACCCGAAGGCCACCTTCACTGCGGTTGCTGAACTGAATCTCGCCTTCATGTTGATCCACGATGCGCTTCACAATCGCCAGACCAAGTCCGGTACCTTCTGCATCGCTCCCCCGGGCACTGTCGCCGCGGGTCAGTGGCTGCAGCATTTTGGCAACCTGATCCGGTTCGATACCCGGGCCGTCATCTTCAACGCAGAACCAGGCCATTTTTCGATCCGCCGTCATCCCACTGGTGACATGCACCCAGCCGTGACCATAGCGTAATGCGTTGATCACCAGGTTGGTAATCAAGCGTTTAATCGCGACACCATTGACGTAAACTTTGCCGCTCACAGGACCCAGTGCAGTTTCTATGCCTCGCTCGATCCCCCCTTCGGCTTCCACCACATCTTCGACCAGAATATTCAGGTCATGCAGTTCCTGCTCCAGCAGATGGGTTGATTTCAGATACTCCATGAACTGATTGATGATGGCATTACACTCTTCCGTGTCTTTAATCATACTCTCAGCCAGATAAGCATCTGCCGGGGACATCATTTCAGTCGCCAGTCGGATCCGGGTCAACGGCGTACGCAAGTCATGACTCACACCGGCCATCAGCAGTGCCCGATCATCTTCCAGTTGCTTGATGCCTTCGCCCATCCGGTTGAAAGCTTTAGTCACCGCCCGAATTTCCGACGCGCCCTGCACTTCCAGATGCGGGGGCGATCCACCTTTCGCCACTTCCAGCGCAGCCTGCTCCAGCGCAACCAGCGGACGATTCTGAATCCGGATGAACAGCCAGCCGCCAGCAATCACCATAAAGGCGATAAACAAGCTGTAACCAAACAGCGGCGCGAAATCATCTTCCTGTAGTTCAGACAAAGGCACCCGCATCAGAAAACCCGGCATTGCATCGCAATCGAGCCACAGCACATAACTGTCGGCCCCCAGCACCAGCCGGACTTCCGTGGGTGTGCCCAGCTCCCGGGTCATCTCATCACTCAGATAATCAATCTTGCTTGCAGCACGGAACTCTTCTGACTCCGGGCTGTTATCCGCATGCAGCGTGACGCCCAGCTGTTCCAGCAATTGACGGCGTAAAGGGGTATCGAGATGAAAGGTATGGCCATCTGCCAGCTCAACATCTTCTTTGAGCATCAGCCGGACTTCGTAGGCCATAATCCGGTTGAACTGCTGCAAACTGGGCAGCAAGGCATAGTTCAACACGGCCAGATAAGAAAAAACCTGGCTGGCAATCAACAGGCCAGCCAGCAGAATGAGTGTGCGGGTAAACGTCGAGCGCGGCGACAGGCGCATCGGCATGGTTTACGCCTCACTGCCATCGGGAACGAAAACGTAGCCCAGCCCCCAAACGGTCTGGATATAACGCGGACGGCTCGGATCTTCTTCAATCATGCGGCGAAGCCGAGAGATCTGCACATCAATGGAACGTTCCATCGCTGAATATTCGCGACCGCGGGCCATATTCATCAGCTTATCGCGCGACATCGGCTCACGGGCATTGGTCACCAGCGCTTTCAGCACGGCGAATTCACCGGATGTCAGTGGCATCGATTCTTCGCCACGGAACATTTCACGGGTGCCAAGATTCAGACGAAACTCACCAAAGGTGATGATTTTGCCTTCCACACTCGGCGCGCCCGGCGCCTCAACGGTCTGACGACGCAACACGGCACGGATACGGGCCAGCAACTCACGCGGGTTAAACGGTTTTGGCAGATAGTCATCGGCGCCGACTTCCAGCCCGACAATTCGGTCGACTTCGTCGCCCTTGGCAGTCAGCATCAGGATCGGCAGCATATTGTTGGCATTCCGCAGACGGCGGCAAATCGACAAGCCATCCTCACCCGGCAACATTAAATCCAGGACCATCAGGTGGAAATTCTCACGTGCCAGCAGGCGATCCATCTGTTCGCCATTCGCTACACTGCGGACCTGAAAACCCTGCTCAGACAGATAACGCTCCAGCAGCGCACGCAGGCGCATGTCGTCATCGACCACTAAAATCTTGAAATTGTCTTGCATCGTTACACCTTATGGTTCGAATTCCGGATGTCGCCGGGACGATATTTTACGCGACCCTTGCCTTTTCTGACTGAAATGGTGCGCAATTCTTCACCGTAAATTGTTACCGAGTATGTCAACTCAGTGACCGTTCTGCACAGTTTAGTCGTTGAGATAAGTTATCGTATTGATGAACCAGACTTTATCCCCTTCCGGAGTCCGGACCACGACTTCATCGTCCACTTCTTTTTTCAGCAACGCCCGTGCCATCGGCGAATCAATCGAGATATAGTCCTTGCGGCCAAAAATTTCATCATACCCAACGATGCGGAATTTCATACAGGTGCCAGCCTCATTTTCCACTTCGACCCAGGCCCCGAAAAAGACTTTGCCTTCCTGAACCGGGGAATAGTCGACAATTTTCACGTTCTCCAGCGTTTTACGCAGATAACGCACCCTGCGGTCAATCTCCCGCAGGCGTTTTTTGTTGTACTGATAATCGGCATTTTCCGAACGATCACCAAGACTCGCGGCCCAGGTCACTTTCTTCGTCACTTCCGGACGTTCTTCCTGCCACAGAAAATCCAGCTCCTGCTTGAGCCGGTTGTACCCTTCCCGGGTGATCAATGGGGTTCTCATGCTGTCTGCCCCTGATACGATGGTAATGGCTTGATTATATGACGTTGACGGGAATGACAGCGAGACATGATTCAGGAAAATGGCAGGTTGAGCGCCAGCACACACTCAACCTTCAGGTAATGACACCCATTCGATACAAAACAGCACTACTGACAATGATGGGTAAACCCGAGAGCAGCATCAGGATAAAAAACCGAAAATTCTCCCTGTAATTCTCTATGTCATCCACACTGATGCTATCTTCCCGTGTCAGGCGCGATCCCCCCAGCAACACCATCCCACCGATCAACCAGAAGACAAAACCACTATAGAAGAGATAATCGACCAGCCTGACTTGAGCCAGGAACTCAACATGAACTCGCAACACCCCACTGACAGCTAACAACAGGACATTGTTGATGATGATCCATTGCAACAGACTCAACTTCCTCGCTCGTCAGTCACTCCGCGCAACGGAAAGAAACCGTTTTCAACTCGCATCCACATGAACCGAAACCGGGATTTCAATCTTACAGTGCGGCAGAAAATCATCTTCGCCGAACGGAGAAACCGCTAATTCAATTTCGCCATGGTTTGTATACACATCGAAGTTACGATTCATTTCAGTAATATTCGATTCATGCACATCGATTAAATCCTGCACAGTTTCACAACCGTCACGCTGACCTTTTTTAATCAATTGATATAAGCATTATATTTAGAAACAATTTTTGAGAAAATCTCACAATCTTTTACACTATTACTTTTAGCAACACTAACCCATTGAATACCTGTCTCGTCAGAATGTGACACTTCAATTTTAAGTTGGTATTTTTTAATAACAAAAAAACCAAGAAGAAAACCTAAAATAAAGAACACAGGTGATAAGTATAAGGACAGTTTTGGATCAGCGCCAAAAATAGGCAGCAACCAAACTGTCGAAGACATGAATAATGAAAAAGCTACAAAGTTTAAAACAACCTCTTTGCTGGACTTCTCGCAAACCTTCATCTGCCTAATTTTAGATAAAGAAACCCCCTGCCCTTTAATAACTAAACTATCACTTGATATAAAAATAACTTTTTCAGTATACATAGCGCTCTCAAATAAAAACAATTTCGTTTAAAATAATCCCCAAAATTTAGTTAGTCAATCTGGATATTAAGAAAAGATGCTCCATTGCAACAGACTCAACTTCCAGCAAGTCTCATTCAAATGATTGACATTTCATTTCTTCCTGAATAAATACATGAAAGATAAAAGGCACAAAGCAGGAGTAAATATGAGAACCCATGAAGTCGTCCCCAAATGTTCACGAGTCGCTATAGAATAATCATGATGAAGACAATAAGGAACCCAAACATGATAGAACAATGTATTAAGTCCGTTATACAGACAATGAATAAAAAGAACATTCCTGAATGACTGCGTCTTGATATAAATAAGATGCATCGTCAAAGCAAATATAAAACTGAGATAAAAATCATAATGCTGACTGGCAAAAATTGTTGCGCTAATCAATATGGAGACCCAACTCCCAACAAACTGACCAAGTTTTTGATATAACCATACTCGGTAAAAAATCTCTTCAAACAGTGGAACGATCACAACAAGTAGAAAGGCGACAAACACCGCCCATTCTAGCGTTTGTTCTGAAGAGAGAATATAATTCAGGTAGTAGTCATGACGCACAAAACCATCGGCAGTTATAAATCCTCTGAAATACTCCACATCCCAAAAGTGTAATAAAACAAAAGCCATTGCCACAAAGAAAACTAATTTAACATTAAATTCTTCATCATTAAAATATTGGAACTGACACAACCTGAAAACAAAGGGAATTAAAGCAATTACCGGTAACACAAAACTTCTGATATCGTAGTTGAAAACTGTTCTCGCATAAGGATCTACCCCCTCCAAAACGAACATGCTGATAAAATATATAACGATCACTTCAACCCAAGTGACTTTTAATACAGCATGACAAAACAAACCAACAGAATTATTATAAGCTTCTTTCATGATAAATCGCATTCATTTCATCCACAATTGATTCGCACATTAACGAACTTATAATCTGATTCGTTTTTATCTTATGAAACATCAAACAAACTCAGCGGTGCAACACTTCAACAAACCGTCAATCCTTGAGCGCTTAAGTTCGTATGCTCTCACCCTGCATTCAGTTCACCAACTGTGAGTGTCGGTGGTGAGTGGGAATGTCCATCTCAACAAAATCTCAACTCGCATCCACATGAACCGAAACCGGGGTTTCAATCTTACAGTGCGGCAGAAAATCATCTTCGCCGAACGGAGAAACCGCTAATTCAATTTCGCCATGGTTTGTATACACATCGAAGTTACGATTCATTTCAGTAATATTTGATTCATGCACATCGATTAAATCCTGCACAGTTTCACAACCGTCACGCTGACCTTTTTTAATCAATTGATAAATGGCATGGAGTTGCGATAAAGCGATCGCACAGTGACGCTCTTCATGTGCATAAAGCTGTTTCGCATAGACAAAATCCCCCTTCAACAGTGCTTCATTTTCAGGAGAGATGCTGAGTTGCGGCAATGTATACTTCACATCCAACGTAAAGAAATCAATTTCACAAGTCAGATCATCATAATAAAAGTCATAATTCCATGCTAAATAAGCATCAAAACCTTTTTCTTTCAAATGAGCAGGTCTTTTTTCATAAGAAGCATCAATTTCTGCATCACTGTGACCAGATACAGAATAAATCTCATACGCTTTATGAAAAGGAAAAGGGAGTTGTTCATCTGCATGAGCAAGATGAACAGAACAAAGAAATAGCAGGTAAGATATATGTCGGTGTGTCATTTATTATTCCCCAAAATCACGACTCTGCATCGCGAACAAAAATAAAGTCCATATTCATTATACATTCGTCAATTAAAAATAATCACATAAAATCAATAAATTGAATTGAATCACAATTTTTAATAAGTCATGTATGAGTAAAAGAGATGTATGTTTATCTTTTTGCATCCTCAAACACCAGCTGAAACTACCCAATCGGGTAGGATACTTCGTCCAACAAATCAATACTATATGTCCGAGATATTCACCTGACAATCATATTGAAAATAAGCATGATCATCAAAAAACACTTTTACAGTACATTAGAATACGATCTCTGGTCGCTGATCAAACATGTGCTTTTTATAAAATTCACATTTTTGACTGCGATTGCTTTGATATCGATTATCCAGCTAATCTTGATAGATACAGACCAATCGGTCGGTACCCAATACAATGAAGAAAGAACAGTCTTATCCGTTATGTTTTATTGTATGCTCGAGACGATATTATTCTTTTTCATCCTACAAAACATGTGCCGATTCATCATTCGTGACATCTATGTTTCCGCATTCATTGTCACAATATTATTCTCATCCATGCACCTTTTAAACTCAGTCACCAATGCTGTATTCACACTTGGGTTGGGCTATATTTTCTGTATTTTATATGAATATTTCAGAATTCGATTTGGCAGCATGATTTCAATCATCATTAATTTCGCCTACCATTCTTTATGGAACATGTTTGCCATCTTTACTTTTCCGGTACTTATTGATGGGCTTTAACCTCAGAATTTCCATCGAAGTTGGATACAAACCCATCATCTTTTCAACGTCTGAGTTCAAAGTGCTCCGCTCAACATACCGGATCGCATCAAGATGCAAGCCAACTCAGTTCTTGTGTTGACCCCATAGGTACTAAAAAGCTGTTTACAGTGATATTTCACGGTATTTTCTGAAATAAACAGTTGTTGTGCGATCTGCTTGTTTGTCATCCCTGACATGATCAAAACGGCAACTTGTTGTTGTCTTCCTGTCATCTGATTTGATTCTTCGATGTGGTGATGCTTGATTCTATTCATCCCCACATCGGTGCAAACTATTGCTTATCATGTCATCGATCATATCGGCAATAAATCAAGCGCCGGGCTCATCAATGGGGTAACTTCGACTCGTTTGCGCATTTTGTCCGGCTGCCACTGCCTGTATACAGATCACACCCACTGCTACGGCTGGCAAACTCCTGACATTTTGCGGGGGCTTGGGCGCTGACTGGCGTGCGGAATTGTGGTTAGATGGACCCCCTGAGAAAACTGTAGCCAAAGGAAATCTATGACCGCGAGTATCCATCACCTGATTGCGTCTGAACTGAACGTCAAAACGCAGCAGGTTGCCGCAGCCGTGGCGCTACTCGATGACGGCAATACCGTCCCTTTCATCGCCCGTTACCGGAAAGAAGTGACCGACGGGCTGGACGATACCCAACTGCGTAATCTGGAGTCCCGCCTGGGCTACCTGCGCGAGCTGGAAGACCGCCGTCAGGTGATCCTCAAATCCATTACGGAGCAGGATAAACTCACACCGGCCCTGGAAGCCGAAATCTTATCCGCCGACAGCAAAACACGGCTGGAAGATTTGTACCTGCCGTACAAACCCAAGCGCCGCACCAAGGGCCAGATCGCGATTGAAGCCGGTCTGGAACCGCTCGCGGATCTGCTGTGGTCACAACCAGGTAACGATCCGGAAACCGCTGCCGCAAGCTATGTGTCTGCCGACAAAGGTGTGGCCGATACCAAAGCTGCACTGGATGGCGCGCGTGCGATTTTAATGGAACGTTTTGCAGAAGACGCCGCCCTGCTGGATAAAATCCGCCGCCACTTGCAATCCAATGCCGAGCTGACCGCGCGTGTGGTGGAAGGTAAAGAGCAGGAAGGCGCAAAGTTCAAAGACTACTTCGAGCACAATGAAAAATTGTCTCAGGTGCCGTCGCACCGGGCGCTGGCCATGTTCCGTGGCCGCAATGAAGGTGTGCTGCAACTGGCACTGAATGCGGATCCAAATCAGGAAGAAGGCGTTCGTGGCTCTTACTGTGAAGTCATGATTGCCGATCACTATGGCGTCAATCTGGGCAGCCAGCCAGCCGACAGCTGGCGCAAGCAGGTGATCAGCTGGGCCTGGCGTATCAAGATTCTGATGCACATGGAAACCGAGCTGATGGCCGCCCTGCGTGAGAAAGCCGAAGACGGCGCGATGCAGGTATTTGCCGATAACCTGAAAGATCTGCTGATGGCCGCTCCTGCCGGTCCGCGCATGACACTGGCGCTCGATCCGGGCCTGCGTACCGGGTGCAAAGTCGCTGTCGTTGACAGCACGGGTAAGCTGGTTGATACCGCCACCATTTATCCGCACCAGCCGCAGAAGCAGGTGGCTCAGTCGGCCGCGACGGTGCTGGCGCTGATCTCCAAACACAATGTCGATCTGATTGCGATCGGGAACGGAACTGCTTCACGTGAAACCGACAGCTTTGTCGCCCAGCTTCTGAAAGACAACAATCTGAAGGTTCAGAGCGTCATGGTCAGTGAGGCGGGCGCATCGGTGTATTCCGCGTCTGAACTGGCGGCCAACGAATTCCCGAATCTGGATGTGTCGCTGCGTGGCGCAGTTTCCATTGGCCGTCGCCTGCAGGATCCGCTGGCCGAGCTGGTGAAAATCGATCCGAAATCTATCGGTGTGGGCCAGTATCAGCACGATGTCAGCCAGAGTAATCTGGCAAAACGTCTGGATGCCGTGGTCGAGGACTGTGTGAACGCCGTTGGGGTAGATGTGAATACCGCCTCACCGGCCCTGTTAACCCGCGTTGCAGGTCTGTCGGCCGCCATTGCCAGCAATATTGTGGCTTACCGTGACGAGCACGGCCGGTTTGAATCGCGCACCACGCTGAAAAAAGTCTCCCGTCTGGGACCCAAAGCTTTTGAGCAGTGTGCCGGTTTCCTTCGGATCATGAACGGTAAAAACCCGCTGGATGCCTCTGCGGTTCACCCGGAATCTTATGATGTCGTTAAAAGCATTGCCGCGAAAAACAACAAGCCACTGGATGCTCTGATTGGCAACAGTGAATTCCTGCGCGGTCTGAAAGCATCCGAATACATCACCGAAGACGTTGGCCTGCCAACGGTGACCGACATTATTAGCGAGCTGGACAAACCGGGCCGCGATCCGCGTCCTGAATTCAAGACCGCAACGTTTGCCGAAGGCATTCATGAAGTGAAAGATCTGGTGCCGGGCATGGTGCTGGAAGGCGTGATCACCAACGTGACCAACTTTGGCGCCTTTGTTGATGTCGGTGTGCATCAGGATGGTCTGGTCCACATTTCTGCGCTGTCGGACAAGTTTGTTTCAGATCCGCGCGAAGTTGTGAAAGCCGGTGATGTGGTGAAAGTGAAAGTGATGGAAGTCGACTTGCAGCGTAAGCGCATTGGCATGTCGATGCGCCTGAGCGATGAACCGGGTCAGGAAGCCGAGCGCAAGCCGAAAGGTGGTGCCCGTCCAAACGACCAGCGTCGCACGCCCCGCCAGCCGCGTGAAAACCAGCCAGGCAACAGTGCTATGGGTGGCGCCTTTGCCGCGGCATTTGCCAAAGCGAAAAAGTAACTCGATTAGCATTCAGGCAGATGACAAAGGCGGGCACTCCCCGCCTTTTTCAGTTCTGTAGGAAAGGCACCCATCCCTTCTGATCATCAATCGCCATTCCCAGCCACCAGAAAAATCATATTTTTTATCAACATTCATTTGGAAACGACCCACGCTATCTCCCGTTCTGGTGCCTTTTGGGATATACCTCCAGAGTAACCCATTCAAACAGGGCGTCCGCATGAATGGTTAAGGTTTAGCCATTGACGTAAATCCAGCCACAAGGACTTGCTCCAAAAAGGCGGTGGTCATCATGCAGCGTTTCTGTTTCATCGGCACGCTAATCTTGGTTGGCTCAGCTCTGAGCATATTCAGTGCCATGTGCCTTAATCCCGCTAGGTTTTCAGCCGCGTTTTCTCGGTAAATCTGACAAGCATCTTCTCGCATACTCACATCTAATATCCAGTGCATTGA
>NZ_JAUORR010000070.1:0-1334 GCF_030547945.1 Photobacterium sp. 1_MG-2023
CCAGTGATGCCATGACCCTTGGCTCGAATGCATTGGCGGCAAACAGTTCTGCACTGAATGACGCCTTTACATTTGGGGTGGAAACCTTCAACGGGGCGCTGAATTCCCTCGGTGGCATGGCGTCGAACCAGAGCAATCTGGCGTCTCAGTCCATGCAACTGGCGAACAGCATCAACGCCAGTGCGAACACCGGAGGCGCCAGTGATGTCGGGCAGCAGAATACCCGCGTCATGATGGCCTTCGCGGCGGTCATTGGCTTGGTGCTGCTGGTTGTATTGCTCAAGAGGTAACGGATGTATCAGACACAGAAAATCATCGAAGTACAGCTACAGGCCGGAGAGAAAATTATCTCGGCTGTCAGTCAGTACCTGCTCATTCGTGACTGCTCCCATACCGTCACCTTGCTGGCGAAAACCCAGAACCGGGAAGTCGGGACCGAGCTGAAGAAAAATGATGTGGTGCCGTTGGGTGGCTTCGAAACCATCGAGCTGTACAACCACCATCCAACGGCGGTCACGCTGAAATATCAGCTCACCGATATTCCGGTCAACACCCAGTCAGATGCGGTGGCTATCAGTGGCGCGGTGGAGGTGCACAGCATCCGTGAACCCGTGACCATTGATGCCATTCAGCAGACCGTGCCCGTGTCGTTTGATGCGCCTGTGTCTATTGCGAACTGGCCCGCGGTGCAGCCTGTGAGCGGAAAGATCACCGTAGGCAATTTGCCTGAAGTGCAGGCGGTACGCGGGGAGGTGGCGATCACCAATCTGCCGGACGTGCAAACCGTCAGCGGTCAGGTGGCGATTGGCAATCTGCCACAGGTGCAGCAGGTCAGCGGGCTGGTTGCGGTCGCAAGCAGTGACGGGCTGGTCAGTGCCGCAACCACGTTAGACCCGGCGGTCAGCACTGTGCTGATTGAGGCGGACAACACGCGCCAGTCAGTACTGGTTCAAACCGACCGGGGGCTTTATGTAGGCGGGGAAGGGGTGGACAACCTGAGCGGGATTTATATCGCCGCCGGGGAGTCCATGACACTGGAAACCGGGGCGGCGGTGTTCGCCTATGCGGTGGAAGGGGCCACAGTCCGGACACTGGCGGAGGTGCATCATGGCTAGGTTACACGGTGGCAGCGCCGGAAGCTGGAAAAGCGGTGATATCAAGATCCATCACGGCACCCTTGAATCTATCCCGCTGGGCTGGGTGCTCTGTGACGGTGAGAACGGGACGCCGAATCTGGTTGACCGTGCCCTGGTCGGTGCGGGCGGCGCTTATCAGCCGGGGGATGAGTTTGGGGAGGATAGTTTTCGGCCTGCAAAACCAATCGTCAGCGTCGG
>NZ_JAUORR010000072.1:0-1179 GCF_030547945.1 Photobacterium sp. 1_MG-2023
TAACGAATGACATGGACTCCCCCTCATCAGGCTCTGCCACACTAGGTAAGTCTGACTACGAAATTACCGGAGGCCACCATGTCACATTCTATTTATGGCATTGATTTAGCCAAACATAGCTTCAGTATCCACGGTGAAGATCATCAAGGCAAGGTGTTGATCCACAAAACAATAACGCGGTCAAAAGTCCTTGAGACGTTTGCTAATATCCCACCCGCAATTATCGGTATGGAAGCCTGCGGTGCCTCTCATTACTGGGCCCGAGAACTGGCGAAGCTCGGCCATACGCCAAAGATCATGGCGTCGAAGTATGTGGCGCCTTTCAGAACCGGTGCCAAAAATGATCTCAATGACGCCTTTGCCATTTGCACAGCTGTCATCCGTCCTTCAACACGCTTCGTCCGGATCAAATCGGCCGACCAGCAAGCGATTTTGCTCCTGCATCGTGCGCGTGATCATTGGGTCCATGAACGAACGGCATTACTGAATCAAATTCGCGCCATGCTGGCCGAGTTCGGCATTATCGCGCCGAAAGGACGCCACGCATTACAAACCGCTATCCCCGAAGCGCTTGAAGATGGTGACAACCCACTCCCTGATCTCGCCAGAGCGATCATTTCAGACTGTTTCGGGCACTTACTCATTCTGAATCAACGTATTGCAGACCAAG
This sequence comes from Photobacterium sp. 1_MG-2023, assembly GCF_030547945.1. Classification (NCBI taxonomy): domain Bacteria; kingdom Pseudomonadati; phylum Pseudomonadota; class Gammaproteobacteria; order Vibrionales; family Vibrionaceae; genus Photobacterium; species Photobacterium sp. 1_MG-2023. Next base: position 671 of record NZ_JAUORR010000072.1, read on the forward strand.
AACAATGCTTCGATATGCTGGTTTCTCGCAGCCGCCAAGCAAAGAAAATCATGAAGGTGGCAGGCATTGGACCCATTACAGCGACAGCCGTCATCGCCAGTATCGGCAAAGGTGAGCAATTCGATAAAGGACGGGATTTCGCCGCCTGGCTCGGGTTGGTTCCCAGCCAGTATTCAACCGGTGGTAAGCCAAGGCTCGGACGAATTACCAAAAAAGGCGACCGATATCTGCGGACACTCTTGGTTCATGGTGCACGTGCTGTTATCGCCAGTCTCGGCGATAAAACTGACCGACTCAGCTTGTGGTGCAAAAGTCTGGTCGAACGCCGTGGCTTTAAACGGGCGATTGTCGCACTGGCGGCAAAGAACGCTCGGATCATTTGGTCGCTGCTGAGAAACGATACTGAGTACCAAACGATTTAAAACGGAACATTTTTTCAACGGAGTCACTTGCTTCACCGGGTCATTGCAATAGCCAATGATGGTGTAAGGTTCAGACCTTTTGCGGGA
>NZ_JAUORR010000073.1:0-1126 GCF_030547945.1 Photobacterium sp. 1_MG-2023
GTTACTGTGATAATTACCGCTCAACCTTGTTATTTGGCACTGTAAAATCGAGTTAACAAAGTATGCTCCGGCCCTGGTTTAACTTGTTGAAAAAGTAAGGAATACAAATGGAAAAAATAATTTTTAAGTTCATATTATTTTCATCATTACTCTCTCCCTATGTCTACGCTGAAAAACGATTCAGTTTTGACTGCCAAATCGACTATACGCAAGACATTGTGAGTGAACAAGGTCAATATATTAGACTTGCACCTTATCAAACCAATTATGATTTTCAAGAGCTAGGTATTACGGTCGCACCTAAAAATCACCCAGAATATCCAGAAAACTATTTAATTATCAATGAACCTTTGGTTAGAAATTATCATATCGAAGTTGAAGGTGATAATTTTATTCTGAAAAGTAATGACAAAGTACTCATAAATACGAGTCTTAAGAAGTCTTCAGAGGGTATTGTGATTAATGCAAGTATTCAAGAGTTTTCAGAATATTACGTGCTTATTGACTTTTCATTTTATAACCCCAATTCCATGCTAAGACAGCATGATTGGCAAATCATATTTGCTGATGTCGATAATGGAATTAACAATGATAACGTCATGAGGGCGATGGATTTTGAGCATTCATATGGTGGTTATGAATGTCTGAATGACTTGGAAGAAACAAATTTTGAAGCCTATCAGAAGTATTGGGGGACACTACTAGAAGCAATACTTCAAAAGAAAGTAGAAATAACCACAGAAAATCCTTACTGATACTTATGTATGGATAAATGAAGGATTCCAGTGTGCGTGTTTTTTTAGAAAATCCACTGGAATTCAATTGATAAGCAACTGAAGGCGATGAATGATAATTCCAATTGAAATTTACAGTTTAAATAAATCATGAGAACGGAAATTATTCCATTTGTGATATCCATTGGACTTTCTGTTGAGGCTTATGCAACAGATTCATTCAGTTTTGACTGTCAGATCGACTACACGCAAGACATTGTGAGTGAACAAGGTCATATTCTGTCTGTGCTGTTCACGCCAGATGAGTTCTTACCCGCGGCTTTCTTGCTGGGCGGTGTGCGCTATCACGGTACGGGAAACAGTATCGAATATATCCGGAATTTAGACTGGGA
>NZ_JAUORR010000074.1:0-1038 GCF_030547945.1 Photobacterium sp. 1_MG-2023
GCGGCTTTCTTGCTGGGCGGTGTGCGCTATCACGGTACGGGAAACAGTATCGAATATATCCGGAATTTAGACTGGGATGCGGTCGCCCAGACACTGAATCAGTACATTGATGGATTCGTATCGGTGATCAATGACTATCTGACGTTCATGAAACTTCAGGCGGAATATGATCATCGCACTGTGATTGTGGAGGGGATCACCCGTTATCAGGAAGGTCTGAAAACGCTGAACCGACTCCTGCCGGATCTGACAACGCAATACTTTTCCTCGTTAAGTGAGAAGTTGATGCAGCTAATTGAAAACGCAGAGGAAAGTATTGTGACAAACACCCAGGTTTCCGGTTACAGTTCCACGGTTGGCCAGGTGACTGCTGTGGTATTTACAACAGCGACCCCCGGACAGGAAAGCCTGATTCCGTTCTTTGATGTGTTTTCAGACTAAGGAAGTAAATTCATGAACACAGCATTTCCTATCTGTCAGGTCGATGGCAAACCATTCGCGGATATGGCGGCACTGAAAGTGCTGCTGAGCGGGCAGACCAGTGGTCGCTATCTCATCAGTAAAGGCCGTGGCTGGCATGGCGGTATTCACTTAAATAACCGCATCGCTTTCTGGGCGCAGCACTTTCAGCCGGTTCAGGCGATGATCGATGGTGAGCTGGTGGCCTATCGCATGTCGGAGGAATACCCAACCACGCAATATCTGGATACCACGTCCAGCTACAGCAATAACTTTTGTCTGCTGCGGCACACCTTCCAGAACCCGGACAAAGAAGACGAAAGTTATACTTTCTATTCCCTCTACATGCATTTGCAGTCTCAGAAAGAAATTCAGGATTCAATGGCGGCAGCGGAAAATGCCAGCCAGCTCCCCTATATCCGCTTGAAAAAGAACCGGAACTCTCGCAGTAAGCCAGGCAGTGCAGATTTTGACAAAAAAGTGTTACTGCCTGAAGGTACAATTCTGAAACTCATTGATCCTTCAAGAGCAACGGTTGTAAAAGGCAAGCTGGGCAGCACTGAGTATGACTTCCTTCAG
>NZ_JAUORR010000075.1:0-983 GCF_030547945.1 Photobacterium sp. 1_MG-2023
CCCGGTGGCTGTCGGGAGCCAGGTCATCTCTGGCCCTTCTTTCCCCAAAGCTACAGAGAAACTTTGATTGTCTTCGTCAAAACCCACCTGAAACACCGGGATACGGGCAAAGTTCATCTGCCATGCGTGAACAGTCGGGTACTGCTCACCCGGTGCCGGGTCGGTCAGGCTGATGCGCATCCGGCTTTGCACACTTTCCAGATTGCGTAACTCTTCCTCGGTGTACTGCGTATCGTCATGGTGCCAGACTTTATGGGGCATCATGAATGCAGAAACGATACTGCCTGATGTAACTGCTCAGGAGAGATATAAATTGAGACTCTCAAAAATGTAACTTTTGAGAGTCTGTCTGAAGACAAAACAGAGAAATAACAGGCCACACTCAGTCAGCGCTGCTCAAGTGGCCTTTGCAGACAAGTTATTCAGGTTTGAAGCAAGGCAACCCTTGTTCGGCGTACCAGCGTTTGAGTTCTGCGACAACGGCTTCAGGTGAGTCTTCAATACCTACCATTGTTGGATGTGTGACTAACGAACTTCCTTTAGGGTGTTGCAGTTTGCTGTTGAAAAAATATAACAGCTCATCAAGAAAATCAGGATCGCAACCTCTTGCAAAAGGTTTTTTGACCAGCTCAAAAAATTCTTGCTCACTATACTCACTAATATCATTTTTCATTCGAATGAATCCTTACATGGTTTTTCACTGTGTTTATCCTTAGATTATCAATATCATAGACCGATCCGCCATGTTGAATTTCATCGACATGATGAATTTCATATCGGCCTCTCTTTCCTACCCAATATATTTCAAGACAATGAGGAGCATTCCCATCCATAATCTGTAGTCGATTTACTGTATTAAACTGATTCAGCAAGACAGGATGTTTAGCTACCTCACTCCATATGGCCGTTTGGAGTTCAGAAAATCGATTAAATTCTTTGCCTCTGAGAGCATTGGCTATAACCGTCGGTATGTACTGTCCTTG
>NZ_JAUORR010000076.1:0-959 GCF_030547945.1 Photobacterium sp. 1_MG-2023
GAAGAAAAACAGACCCTGCTGACCACCTTCAACCAGACGGAAGCTTCGTATCCGCAGGACCAGAGTCTGGTCACGTTATTCGAAGCTCAGGTGGCAAGGACGCCGGACAACATTGCACTGGTGTTTGAAGGGCAGTCCCTGACCTACCGTGAACTGAACGCCAAAGCCAATCAGCTGGCGCGGCAGATCCGGCAGACATACCGGGCGTCTCATCAGGCCGAATTGTCTGCGGACACACTGGTCGCGCTGTATCTGGATCGTAGCCCGGAGATGGTCATCAGTATGCTGGCGGTGCTGAAAGCAGGTGCGGCCTACGTACCTATCTCGCCGGAATATCCGTCGGAGCGGAGCGCGTTCATTTTAGAAGACACCAAGTCGCCACTGGTGATCACTCATGCATCGCAGCGGGAGAAAGTTGAGGCGCTCCTGTCGGGCGGACATACTGCGCAGATGCTTCTGGCGGACAGCGATGCGTTGCAGACATTGCCGGACAGCAACCTGGACAGCGGGCCGTCACCGGCCGATCTGGCCTATGTGATTTACACATCGGGAACCACGGGTCAGCCGAAAGGCGTGATGGTGGCGCATCGGGGCGTGGTGAATCTGGCGTACTTTATGCGGGATAGTCACCAGTTGAACCCTCAGTCGAAGGTACTGTGTTTTGCCAATTACGTGTTTGACGCATCGGTGTATGAGCTGTTTCCGTCCCTGATATTCGGGTGTGAGTTGCATCTGGCCACATCAGTGATGCAACGTGATGAGCAGGCATTGCTGACATACCTGAATGAACACGAAATCTCCAAGGCATTCCTGCCGACCGCGCTGTTCAATTATCTGGGGGATAAGCTCACCGGAAGCTCCCTGAAAGTCTTGCATGTGGGTGGAGAATCGCTCAACCCGCTGGCCCAATTGCCGGTCGAAACCCTTTTTAATCAGTATGGTCCGACCGAGGCAACAGT
>NZ_JAUORR010000077.1:0-860 GCF_030547945.1 Photobacterium sp. 1_MG-2023
CAGCATTCAAAAATCAGATCGAGAAAATAGAAAATAAGCTCATTCAACTGATCGAAAGCTGTCCTGAATATCAGGCTGAAGGAAAACCGAAAAAAGTAGCCATCATTGCCTGTGTCAGGAAGATGGTTTTTATCCTCAATGCGATGCTCCGTGATGGCGTCAGGTGGTCAGAAAAAACAGCATGAAATTAACTATTGACGCCATAGTCGTTTGTTATGCGTGATTTTTGACGTACTTTGTCATTGCTGTCTCTGAGACTGATAGACCATCGATTCTATATTGATCTTTGAACTCTCCGACAACACTGAACCCTGTTTTAAGATAGAGGTTCTTTGCTGGAATATTTTCCGATAATACACAAAGATCGAGCCAGTCAATTTCTGATTTTTCTTCGCAGAAGTTTATGACTGCATCAATCAACCTTTGACCAAGGCCTTGCTTGCGACAAGTGGCATCTACGCCCATGCCAAGTAAAACTCTGTGAGAACGGTTTTCATCACCATGGTGGCGAAGATCAATGTGACCTTTAATACTTCCAGAAGTATCTTTTACAACCCAAAGCTTCCTCCAACCAGTATCTCCAAACGGATGAGTAAATCCTTGGATAAATTTTTCTTTTGTTGGTTCTGGAACTTCTTTTTGCTCTCTAGACATTGGTTGGAAAAGAGGAATTTCTCCATTGCCATTTTCAGATAGCTGGTTTTCAAGATAAACAAAGAATGATTCTAAATCCGATTGTTCAGCTTCTACTACTTCCATCTATTACTGTACTCCATTAATTACGCATAACGAATGACATGGACTCCCCCTCATCAGGCTCTGCCACACTAGGTAAGTCTGACTACGAAATTACCGGAGGC
>NZ_JAUORR010000078.1:0-850 GCF_030547945.1 Photobacterium sp. 1_MG-2023
AACGTGACCAGACTCTGGTCCTGCGGATACGAAGCTTCCGTCTGGTTGAAGGTGGTCAGCAGGGTCTGTTTTTCTTCCGTGGAGATCAGCGTGATCGCGTCATGATGCTGATGCGGATCACGGGCAATCGCCAGCAAGATCGCCTGAACCTGCTGTAACAGCCGCTGAGCCTGTGTATCTTCCAGCCAATCCAGACCATAACTGAGTTTCACCACCAGAGTCTGGCCTTGTTCGTACCCCATCACCGACAGCGGATAATCCACTTTCTCGATCGCATCCCGGAAGACGATATGGTTCGCAATCGAAGCGTCCGCCTGCGCGTCCGTGTCCGGCGCCGGATAGTTCTCAAACACCATCAGCGAGTGGAACAAGCGCTCCCCGCTCTGCTGAAGCTTCGCCAGCGACATGGCACTGTGGGTGTTGATGGCGGCCACCTGCTGGTGGATCCCCTGCAAGACTTCTGAAATGTTGACTGACGGCGACCAGTCCACACAGAGCGGCAGGGTATTAATATAAAGCCCGACACTCTGCTCAATGCCTTCAACCGGTACGTCCCGTCCGGAGACTGTGGTCCCGACCAGGGTCTGCGAGTCTCCGGTATAGGTATGCAGGAGTTTATGCCAGGCAAACTGCAACGCCACGTTGAGCGTTACGCCTAACTGCTGACAGGTGTCCTTCAACTGCTGATAATGGGTTTCGGTCAGGGTCAGTGTCTGGGCTGACGGACGATCAATCTGCCTGATCTTGGCCAGATTCACCGAGTGGGTCAGCACCGGCGTCACGTCATTCCCACCATCCCAGGCAGACCGCTGTTCCTGCCAGTACGTCTCCGTCTCCGCCTGATGGGCCA
>NZ_JAUORR010000079.1:0-827 GCF_030547945.1 Photobacterium sp. 1_MG-2023
CTGGGGTGAAGTCGTAACAAGGTAGCCCTAGGGGAACCTGGGGCTGGATCACCTCCTTACCTAAAGACTGCGTTGTTATCGCAGTGTCCACACAGATTGCCTGGTCGAAATGTAAAGAGCCACTGGTGCTGCCCAACAGCATCAGTATTAGTGAGCGAAATGTGTTTCGCTGACAAGATTTTAGTCCCGTTCGTCTAGAGGCCTAGGACACCGCCCTTTCACGGCGGTAACAGGGGTTCGACTCCCCTACGGGACGCCATGGGTCGTTAGCTCAGTTGGTAGAGCAGTTGACTTTTAATCAATTGGTCGCAGGTTCGAATCCTGCACGACCCACCATTCCAGCCACGGAATGTAAAACACAGTGGGCGATTAGCTCAGTTGGGAGAGCACCTCCCTTACAAGGAGGGGGTCACTGGTTCGAGCCCGGTATCGCCCACCATTCTTTCTCTTGCAGAAAGAAGCCCAGACGGAGGGGCTATAGCTCAGCTGGGAGAGCGCTTGCATGGCATGCAAGAGGTCGGCGGTTCGATCCCGCCTAGCTCCACCACTCTTTCAAGGTTTTTCCTTAAGAATCTTTAAAAAGTGGTTATCAATGGATAATTCACAATGCTCTTTAACAATCTGGAAAGCTGACTAGTAATTCAATCGATATGACGATTGAATCAAAACTGTTTCGAAAGAAACAGAGTTCTCAAGCAATACACATTCAAGTGTCTTGTATTTTTTGTCTTCACTTTTCAAAAGTGAAAACAAAGTGAGTCCGGCGAAACAAATCAAACCTTGGTTGTTTGCGATACAGACCCTTTGGGGTTGTATGGTTAAGTGAC